>NZ_JBZEGI010000006.1:0-272245 GCF_058216415.1 Dyella sp. SYSU CM1112
GGTGATCGTTAGCCAGCCGACCGGGCAACGCCTGGTGTGGCCGGAGACCAGGGGCGAAGGAGCACCCTTTTGATAACGCTTGAATCCGCGCCGCTCGCCCGAGCATTCTTCGAATTACTGCACGCCTCGGAGACTTCGACGCCATATACGCTCGGTGTCAGGCCGAGGGGCCACGCTACAGATCTTGAAGCTCGCTCGCGACAAAGTCGTTCGCCGACGATCCGTCATGACGACGGCTCGCCCGGACCAGTAGACGTGGGTCCAATCTTCCAATCGATAAACAGTTCTGGACACGAAAGTCGGTATCGCTCCATAGCTGTCCAGAGTGTCGAAGGATCACGATTCAGGCGCGCGGCGACCTCGGTCAACGTGGCGATGCCGTTTTGCGTCGCTTTCCAGGTGATGAGTGCTCTTGCCAAGACATCCTCCCGCCGCCGCGAGCGGGAAAGTACAAACCGAAGCGATACTCCCTGCTTTCGGACGACACACGCGATGATGTCGTCCAGCACCACCCGCGGTTGTGCCGTCAGAGTATGTCCGACCACTTCCGTGATGAAGCCATCATCTCCGACCGCGCGTGGTTCGTCCTTGCGGCCATGTTCGAATAGGCACGCTATTTCTGGATCATCTTCCCGCGAAGTCCAATCGCGATACGTGCCTGTCCGCGAGCCGCGCACGTGGGCGAGCATTTCCATGGCGACGTGGGTGGTGAGCCATGGAATTCTCTCCTCGCGCAGATAGCCCCGGTCTCCGCTCCACATGTAGTCGCCGGATGACGCAACGAGGCCGGCGCGAACGGGTGCTCGGTGGATGTAGCGAACTAGATGCAACAGATAGTGCGAACGCTGCACGAGCAACGCGCGGTGATGGTGTTCGAACAGGTGGCCGGTTCGTTGCTGTTTGCCGTGCAGATACCTCGCATACTGGCCGGTCATGTGCTGCACGAAACGGCCGATGCGCACGTCTGTGATCTCTACGGCCATGAGGGCTCTGTTTTCTAACCAACAGAACGCGTGCAAGCGACAGCGATTGCGCCGTAAAGACGTCGCCACACAGGAGCCGAACTCGTCGTAATCGTCAACATCGTTGAAGATCGCGTCCCCGCCATTGCCCTTCAACTCGATGTAGTAGAGTCCGTGTGGAACATGCACCCTTGCTGGACGCGCCATCGCCCTTGTTCCCCCTTGTTTCCTTACATCCTGTGGCGGCTATACCCCCTCCTCCGCTCCGTTTCTGATGCCTACGTCTCTTTTTTGGCACCTGACCGTCTCCTTAGCTCGGCCGTATCGAACGCAGACCAAGCCTAAGACTCATTCTTGGTGGCTGGATGGTGAACATGAGCAATCCCGACTCGCCCTGGCCTACCATGACAATCAACCTCCCTGCATCCGTGACCGCGCAGCGCGACAGCGGACACCGACGAGGTTTCTCCCTGATCTGTGCGGATACGCGAAAACAGCTGGCCAATACGGTCTTCCTTATCAGACCGCCGCCGACTCCCAAGTGATCCGCTTGCACATTACCGGCTTCACTTCGACCAATCAGGCTGGTGTCGCTGGCTTCTATCGAGCTTCAGTCGATGCCATGCAACAGGCCAAAGCGAACAGTGCATACGCGGATGAGCGAGTTCTAGGGGGCATCAACTGACAGACTCCGACGGCAGTTGTCTTTGTGATCGCTACTCCGCTGCGTGCGATCACCGCGATTCCGATGAAGGCCAACGATCGCGGAAGAAAAAGCTCTTGTGCGATTACTCTGTGGTGATCGGATTCCACAGCGCATCTGATGGTCGATGCATGATTCCATGCTTTCCATGCTCGGACACCAAGCGTCGAGCGCTAAAGTCCTGGCTTCTTTCCAATACTACAGGGTAAGACACCACACGCTCGTGGACGCCGGAAAGGCAGGCGTGGCGTGCTCTGCGGGCGATTCCGGTGATGACGAGAAACTCCAACGAATGGCATGTATTGACACGCGGTCACTTGCGTTAGTAGATGCGCTCGCCAAGCGATCGCGACGCTGGCATCCAACCCACCAAGTAACACGTTGCAAGACTGGAGGTAACGCTATGAACGCGAACTGTGAAGAACTGCTGGTGTTGGGCACCGTGTCCGAGGACACCCAGGGCAGCGTGACATCGAACCCCAGCGATGGAGGTACCCTTTTTAAGGCCCAGGGCGTAACGGCCGCCTAATTGATCCGTTTGAAGCCAGAACGGGTGTGCGGCCCAGCCGCACACCCCCTGCGATCGAGGTGCTTCCCGTGGCGCGCAATTTTCTAGTCGAGCACGCCTACGTCTGCGTAACGGACGGCCACGCTGTCATCCTTGACCTCCGCCGCGACAGCTATTTTGCCGTTTCAAAGACGCAGACGCGAGCGTTGGTAGGACTCATCGAGGGGTGGCCTCGACTACCCGGATCCCATTCCGCGGCCACCGCAGATGAGCAAGATGTTAGCGAATCGGCGCTGCAAGCGCTCCGCAGAAAAGGGTTACTTGCCACCCAGCCATCGTCCGGCAAGAGTGCCGCGCCTGTTCGAGTTGCTCGCCCGCAGACGGCACTACTTGGCACCTCGCTGCTTCATACCCTTCTGGATGGGCCCGCCGTTCGACCACCGCAAGTTCGAATTGTGGATCTGGCGGCATTTCTGTTGGCGTATGGGCGTGCTTCCCATTTCTTAACTCACAGGCGACTACCTCAGTTCATAGAACACGTGCGCAAACGTCACGCGCTTACGATCGAGGAGCCGAAGGTAGACCTCCTTCGAAAGCACGTTCATAGATTCCGATTAATCCGCCCGTTCGTCTATACCTCTTCGAATCGTTGCCTTTTTGACTCATTGGTGCTGGTCGAATACCTCGCGTGCTATGACATCTACCCCTTGTGGGTCTTCGGCGTCACAGCACGTCCGTTCGCAGCTCATTCCTGGGTTCAGCACGGCAACCTCGTGCTGAACGACACACCAGAGCACGTTGGCCAGTTCACGCCAATCATGGTGGCATGATCGATGTTCCGATTTATCGCATTCGCCTGGGATGGCACTGATCAGGAGCAGGCGGCGACGGCTCGCCGACTATCTCGTCAGATGTTCTATCAATACGGCCCCCAGAGTCACGCGCTGACATGTGACGGGCTTGCCGTTCATTGGACGGATACTCGAGAGAGATCCAGCGAGCACTACCTGCTTGACAACGATCAAGGTGTCATTCTCGGAAAGCTCTTTAAGAGACATGCAGACGAACAGTACCGCGCGCCGGCGCGCAGACTCGATTCAGAGGCAAGTCAGGGCATCCTCGCTAACGGCGGACGCGGCATCATCACCAATTACTGGGGTCGTTACGTCGCATTCCTGAGAGACCATCGTTCGGTGCGCGTGATCCGGGATCCGACAAGCTCGCTGCCGTGCTTCCTCACGATCATCGCCGGGGTTGATGTGTATTTCTCCTATATCCGTGACTGCATGCACCTCGGTGCCAGATTCACCGTGAATTGGGACTATGTCCGCGTACAGTTAGCAGCAAATGTAAATGAGAGGCTGAATGGGACCGGACTTAATGAAGTGGTCCCCGTACACGGAGGCGAGTGCGTGGCCCGAGGACCTCTCGGACTCACGCGCCAGTTTTACTGGAACCCTTTTGAGGTTGCGCAAAGGGAAATATACGACGACCCCGCGCAGGCAGCCGCTGACCTTCGCCAAACCGTACAGAGGTGTATCCACGCTTGGGCGTCGTGTTATGACGGGATCGCGCACCGTCTCTCCGGTGGGATTGATTCTTCGATCGTAGCGATGTGTCTGGCAAGCGCACCGACACATCCGCGCGTAATGTGCCTCACCCACTTTTCCCCCGGCCCCGATTCGGACGAACGCGAGTATGCTCGCCTTGTTGCTAAGCAAGCGGGGTACGAACTCGCCGAGCATGCCCGTGACGTAGAGACGAATCTTGAGCGAATCAGAGAGCTTGTCCCTCATCCCCACCCGCTTCACTTACGATATTCGAGCGACTACGGTCGTTATGAGTCGTGCTTCGCGCGACAGCAGCAGACTGCGGCAATATGGTCTGGGGAATGGGGGGATACGCTATTTCACTCCGAGCCCACCCACATGCTCGCCGCGATCGATTGTGCCCAGCAAAACGGCATAGGGGGCCCGCTGTTCCGCGCGTCACTGGACACGGCACGTATCGAGGGTCTCTCGGTCTGGCGTGTACTCAGGCATGCCATCGCTCACAAGTCGCGGGCACCTGCGGGAGTCGATCCACGGCAACAGCTGGCTATCGGATACGGGTGTCTACCCAGGGACGCCGCGCTGGAGACAGCTGACGACGACCGATTCGTACATCCCTGGTTCCGGGTAGATATGGGCACCCCACCTGGCAAGGCGTGGCACATCTACTCCTCCACGCTTGTTGATCTTCAGCCCTTTTACGACCCACTGGGGCAAGAGGACGATCCGGAACAGTTCGCGCCCTTGAACTCACAACCGATCGTCGAGTTGTGCCTGCGAATCCCCACCTTCATTCTTATTGAGGGCGGCTGGGATCGAGCTATTGCGCGCCGCGCTTTCCTAAAGGACCTTCCCCTGCAGATCGCGACCCGACGCACGAAAGGGGGCGTCGAGGAGTACCAAAAAGCAACCTTTATGCGTAACGCTGCTTTCGCGCGCGCCTATCTCCTCGATGGACAGCTTACTTCGCGTGGTCTGTTGGATCGCTCCGCCCTCGAAGAGGTGCTGTCAGGTGAACCCACACGGATTCGCACCCCTGTGGGACTTCTCTATTGGTATTTGTGCACCGAAGCTTGGCTCTCGCGGTGGAACTAGACTTAAAGCGGGGTCATGGCGGTTGCTAACCGGCAGGCTATGATCACTCTTCGCGCTCCGCGCTCTCGCGCTGGGGATCGTCGATCAGTTGCGCTAATGGTATTTGGAAAAGGCGCGGTCGCAGGGCACGATGGCGGCGCATCGCCGCATGCAGCGTCGAGGGGCTGCGGTCCAGCCGCCGGGCCACGGCCGCCAGCGAAAAACCACCGCCCTGCGTGGCATGCCAGGTAATCAGGGCTCGGGCCAAAGGCAGGGCTGGTCGGCCGGACGATTGCAGATCCCGTGGCACCAGACCCAGGCGCCGGCACACGGCGTCAATGATCTGCTCAAGCGTGGGGCGTCCCGACTCCACCTGCCGCAGCCAGCGGCAGAACGCGGCCTGGGGCGTCCCGTAACCGCCCGAACGCGCTTCGGCAATACCCAGAGTCACACCCTGCGCGATGAAGCGGCGGTAACCCTCCGTTCCGGCGAATCCCCGCTGTGCCAATTGCGTATAGACGAGCAGGGTGGTCAGCCAGCGTGTCTCGCATAAGCCGAGGTAGGCGCGATGGCTGCTCCCCGCGTACTCGCATGGATCCGCGACCTTCCCGGCCATCACCGGCGCCAGATGGATGTACCGGACCAGTTCTGGCAGATATTCGGTTCGTTTGAGCAGGATGGCCCGGTAGGCTCGGCCGAAGTGATGTCCTGGCCGGCCGTAACGACGGCTAACGGCGCGCGAGTAGGGACCGACCGTCTGTTGCACAATCCGTCCGATCGGTGTCTCGTGCACCTGAACCACCAGATGCGCCTGCTGCTCCAGCCAGGCGTAAGCATGTAACCGGGCGCGATAGCGTTCGAGTGCCCGGGTGAGAATCGCCTCGAAGAGCGGCCGATCGGACGGCTCCGGAAACAACGGACGCCGCACGTTCGTCGTCAGCATTACACCGTAGATACTCCCCTTCACATGGGAATGTCGCATCTGCGTCACTGCAGCGGCGAGGGCCTATCGTGGGGGCACACGCTCAAATAGAGCGATGTCCGCATGGTGCTGTCGGCGCCATAGGCGGGCGTAGAGGCCACCGGATGCCAGGAGCGCCGCATGTGTGCCGCGCTCGGCGATGCTTCCCTGCTGCAGCACGATGATCTCCTCGGCGTGGGCCACGGACGACAGTCGGTGCGAGACCACCACGGTCGTATGCTGCTGCGCGATCTGGCGCAGATTGCGCACGATGTGCTGCTCGGTCATCACATCCAGGGAGGACGTCGCCTCGTCGAACCAGAACAGTCGGGGCCGCCGCAGAATCGCGCGGGCGATCGACACGCGCTGGCGTTCGCCACCGGATAGCCGGACGCCGCGCTCGCCCACGCGTGTCTCATAGCCTTCCGGCTGGCGCATGATGAAGGCGTGCAACTGCGCTAGGTGGGCCGCCCGTTCCATTTCCGCGCGCGTGCAGTCGGGCTTGCCCAGGCGGATGTTGTTGGCGATCGTGTCGTTGAGCAACACGGTTTCCTGCGGGACCACCGCGATCGCACCACGCAGCGCCGGCAGCGCCAAGTCGCAAACGGGACAGCCATCGAGCAGGATCTTGCCGGCATCGGGCTCGACCAACCGGACCGCGAGGCGCAGCAAGGTGGACTTCCCGGTACCACTGGCGCCCACGATTCCCAGGGTCTGACCGGCGCGCACGCGGAAGCTGATGTCCTTGAGCACCGGCTGTCCCACGCAGTAACTGAGACACACGCGCTCGAACACGAGTTCGCCACACCGATCGGCCACCGGTGTGGCCTTGCCTTCCTGCGATTCCGGCGTCTGCCGCCCCAAATCCAGCATGCGCTCGACAAAGGCCAGTCCACGCGCAAGCTGCTGCAAGGCCACGCCCAACATCTCCACCGGCCGCACGAGTTGCAGCAGGTAGGCGCTGACCATCACGAAATCCCCCAGCGTCATCGCCCCGGACCGTACTTGCCGGCACGCGTATGCGACGGTGAGCCCAAGAAATCCTGCGAAGATCGTCCCGACCAGCAAGCCGTTGTACAAGCGGCGGGCGTAATAGATGCGCCAGTGCGATTCGCCATGCGCGAGCACAGCATCGAGCTGTTTCCCGGCCATCGACTCGGCGCCGAAATACTTGACCAATTCGAGGTTGGCCACGTAGTCGAGCATCACGCCGCGGGCATCCGTCTGCGCCGCTGCGGCGGCGCGCGCAGGACCGGCGATGCGTACGACGCCCCAGGCGAACACCGCCGCATAACCGATCAACGCCAGCACGAACAGACCCGTAAACACCGGTTGGCCCAAATGCAGTAGCACCGTCACGACGGTAGCCAGTTCCAACAGCACCGGCAGGATCGTGTAGAGCGTGTATTGCAAGATGTACTCAATGCCCTGCAGCCCTGTCGTGAGCGCTTCGCTTACCGCACCGACCTTCGTTTGCAGATGAAACCGCATCGGCAGGCGGATGACGTGGGCGAACAGCCGCTCGCTCAGGCTGCGATACATGCGCCGCTGGGCGCTGCCGAACACGAATTCGCGCAACTGAGAAGCGATCCGCGTCAGCCATGTAGCGAGGGCGTAGATCCCCACCAGTGCGAATAGTGGCAGCCGTACATCGTGGGCGGAGGGGGTGAGGCCGTCGACGACGCCCCTCAGTACGACTGGTGCCAAGCCATTGAGTACGGCGGCCACACCCACCAGAACAAGGGCGAGACCCAGCCGGCGCTTGGCGTATGGGTCCATCTCCCATAGCAGCCGCACTGTTTCGCGCAATGCCTGCCCGGCGGTAGCATCTCCTCCCCCGCCAATAGGGTCACCGCGTGGCTCGACCACGGGAAGCGCTCCGAACCAAAGATTTCACGCTGGTGGTCGGACGACGGTGTTCGACTGTCGTCGGGCCGGCGGAAGGCCGTCCCCGAGGCGGCGGGACGCAGTAGTTGTTCTTCAACCGTGATTCGTTGCGATGACGCGCGCCCTCAATGGTCGCCGTATTCAACTGCTCCAACATGCGTCTGAATAACTCCGGGCGGGCGGGTTCATAGCGCGCGATCGCGTGGTACAGCACGGATCGTCGGCGTCCGAGCGCACGCTCCACTTCGGCAAGCGGCGCGATGCCTGCGCGTATCGCGTAGCGCGTGACCAGGGCACGAGCGACCGTCAGAAGCGGCGCCCGAGCGCGCGAGAGCAGCGCTGTGCGACTGATGCCCACCACCTGTGTGACAGCCTCGATCGTATCGTCCAAGGTCACACACTGAAGTGGTACCGACCACGAAGCGCAGCCGGCGAGCCACTGCCTGGCCGTGGCATTGCTGCCGAACGGCGAGCGCAGTCTCTCTGGCACGATCGCGTCGCCGTCGTCGGCTTCGGTGAAACGGCGGTACATCTCGCGCTGCTCGGAGCGCATGCTCGTCAGCATCCGAAGCACCATTCCGGTGCGCAATCCGTTCATCCGGCGACCGCTCGCATAAGCGCGATGACTGCTCCAGGGATACGTCGCCCAGTCTTGCGTCAGTCCCCACTCGCGAGGACAGCGATGGATGCTGCGTACGAGCGCAGGCAGCCATTCGCGCCGCCGCAGAACCACGGCACGATAGCGCTCTCGAAAAAGATGGCCCGACTCGCCCCGCTGACGATGCACATATCGGGACTGCCCGGTCGCGATCCGCTGGATGCATCGGGCCAAGGGCACATCCGTGATGGCGATCGCTAGCCTGACTTGCTGCGGGCAACAGCAGAACGCGTGGACATACGAACGACAGCGCTGTGCGCTTCTTCCGATGAGATGAAGCAAATGCCGGAACTCGGCATCGTTGGCGAAGATGGCCTGTCCCGTCTCGGCCTGAAGAACGACAAAATTGATGCTCTGAGGAATATGTACGCGACCCATTCGCGACATCTCAGATCTCCTTTCCCTCCAACTTTCCCACGTCACTCCACTGTAGCGCGAGCCCTTGTTTTGATCGTTGACGATGTGTCCGGCACGATCCTGAATGCTTTGCCCGACACGCCGCAACCCCTATGCAAGTACACAATACGCGAGTCGTAACGCCGAACCAACGGCAGCTTCGCATCTTTGATGCGCATCATGCGAATGTCTCAAGTCTGTCACCCGCACATCGCTGTTCCCATCAGCCAAAAGCGATAATAACGCGGTGCGTTGACCATAATGCTCGCCAGACCGTTCGCGCTCTCCTGCCACGTCTACGCACACGCTCGGCTTGCGTGACATAAATCGAACTGAGATGACACAGACGTGTGCTCGGAAGCACATGTTTCGCGCATTTTCCCAGCATCCGCACCCTTGACGACGCACATGTGCCGCCGCACGGTATCAACCCTCACCGGTGAGAGTATCCGTTAAATCCACAGCAGAAGGAGTTCATTATGGAACGCGACGAAGACCTGAAGCTCGTTGACCTCGGCGATGCCGCCATCGAAACGAGAGATGTCGGTACCGGAGGCGACGACAATCCAATCGAGCGCGGGCTGGAAGCACTCTAAGAAGGCCCGGTGAGCTGTCCGAGATGCGCGGCGGAAGCCGCGCATCTCGGCGGCAATAAGGTTACGGAGTCGCTAACCATATACCAGGTAGTGCGAAAAGCAGCACTCGTGGTCGAATCGTTCCGGTCCGAAGTCATAACCGCACAAAGAAGTAGTGCGTTGATCAATCCAGAGAACCACTCTCATAGATACTGGCTCCCGGAGCATGTGGTTGCCTGCACCAGGCTTGAGGGAGCCGTTCTGCTGGACTTGAAGAAGAACCGCTATTACGGGCTGGGTCATGTAGAGTCGATAGCGCTGTCTACATTCGTTGCCAATTGGCCAGTTACCGCTGACAGGCCGATGTTCCATGATCATCGAACGGCAGGCGAGGCTATCAGCAGGTATATCGCTGCGCTCTTAAAGTCTGGGCTACTTTGTGCGACTGAACCCTTGCGGCGTTTGCCTGAAGTCCAGGTCGCCACACCATTGTCTTCGATAGGCGAAGAGACCTTCCGCAGAGACCGCACGAGCATGGCACAGGTCGCCACCTTTTTTCGGGCCTATTGGTGGGCACGAAGCCACGTGCGTCGTTGTTCGTTGGACGAGATATCCCGCGAAGTAACGATGATGCGCCCTTCACGCGAACGTCCTGCTCCCATGCCAAGAGATAGTGACTTGGTGCCTTTAGTCTCCACGTTCCGAATCCTTCGGCCGCTTGCAATGACAGCGAATGGAGAATGCCTGACTCATTCGCTCGCGCTACTCAAATTCTTGGCTCGCTACGGCGTGTTTCCCACCTGGATCATTGGCGTGAGACTTCGTCCCTGGAGGGCGCATAGTTGGGTACAGATGCAAGAGCGTGTACTCGATTCAACGCCCGAAAAGGTTTGCGACTTTACCCCGATTCTGGCGGTGTGAAGGGCATGTTTCGCTATCTCGCACTCGTTTGGGAGGCCCGGAACCAGGCGCAGATCGCCACTGTCCGGGCGCTATCCGGTCGAATCGCCACGACGTCTAAAGGTTGGCAGCCGGTACATGAATCTGATGGAGTCGCTGTATTTTGTGCTGATGCGTGCCACGGCTCACTGGATGTGTATTCACTCGGACGCGAAAGTGGTGTTGTCCTTGGCACTGTGTTTAAACGGTGCATCGACGCCGACGGAGATACACCCGCGCCTCAAGCGAGTTTCGATGAAGCTGAGTCTCGATGCATCGTGGAAACGCAAGGCCGGCGACTGATAGAGGCTTATTGGGGAAATTACGTCGCCTTCCTGATGGATAGAGCACGCAGCCGAATATGGATTGTCAAGGACCCAACGGGGTCGCTACCTTGCATGCGCATAGAACATCGCGGCGTACATGTCATCTTCTCATGCATCGAGGATTGCCTAGCCTTCAACCTCGTGCGTTTCACGGTCAACTGGCTTTACGTTACCGACTACGTTATTGGTGGCTGGACAAATGGCGAGAGCCGATCGTTAAACGAGCTTGACCGGATCGCGCGCGGCGAATGCATTGGAATCGATTCGATATCGAACAGGGTGGCCCGTCGGCAGCTCTATTGGAAGCCGTCCGCATTTGCGCGAACACCTCAACTCCTAGAGGACACGCAACTTGCTGCAAAATTTCTCCGACGTACCGTGTGGCATTGTGTCCGCTCGTGGGCTGCCTGTTACCAGAGCATCCTAGTGCGATTATCGGGCGGCCTGGACTCGTCCATTGTCGTAGGCTGCCTCGGTGGGGAGCGGTCCATCAGGAATGGCGGGGTGACCTGTTTGACCTACTACGGGAGCAACGCGAGCGCCGACCCCCGTCGCTGGGCACGATTGGCGGCGCGCCACGCCAGAGCGGAACTCGTCGAGGTTGCGGTGGACGCTGGGCATGTCGGGCTGGAACCGTTGCTCGACGCCGCGCCGACGCCTGCACCAGCGGCGCTCATCTCGTACTATCTGTCGTCCAGAATTGAACGCGAAGTGGTGCGTAGTCGCGCAGTCGCCGCAATATTCACTGGCGAGGGGGGTGACTCGGGCTTCGGGAGCTTATCGATTGGCAGAGCCATAGATGAATTGATCCAAAGCCATGGAATCGATGCCCGCACGATTAAACTGGCCGCACAAATTGCCGCTATCCGAGATAAGACAACCCTGCGCGTATTCGTTGACGCCCTGCGAAGACACGTCTTCGGGACCCATCTCCGGGACAACGCGCGATTGTTCGAAAAGCTTGGTCAAATGGCGTCCCGTAAAGCCCGACGAACAGCCCTTGCTTATGACCACTATCCTCATCCTTGGTTTCAGGACGAAGTCGGTGTGCCCTGGGGGCTTATATATAGGCTGGGGATGCTGCTGACTGAACCCGAGTTCTATGACCCATTTTCCGCGTCGGACGAATGCCAAGTCAATCTCGTGCATCCGCTGTATTCACAACCCGCAGTGGAGCTTTGTCTACGCATTCCCCTTTATGTGCACTTTCTGGGTGGACGCGATCGCGGGCTGGCGCGTGACGCGTTCACGGCGGAAGTTCCGAAGGAAATCCTGCAGCGCCAATGGAAGGACCGTGGCGCGAATGTGAATGAGGAACTCGTGGCACGGAACCTACCTTTCCTCCGCACTTTGCTGTTAGATGGCACACTCGTCCGGGAGGGCATTCTGGATCGCCCTGCGATCGAACGCGCGCTCTCCAATACGCCGACAAAAGCCGCCGCGGATTTGCCGGTGATTCTGCACTACCTAGACATCGAATTATGGGCTCACAAATGGGCTAACTGCGCATCAAGCGCGGCGGCATGACCAGCGTATCAGCAGGACTTGACACCCGCGCAATGCTTCGGCTCTGCGGTCCACTGAAGGTACGGCGGTGCAGGGCGCTTTGCATCCTCCTCTCTCAAAACGCGTAACCTGTCCCATGCAGCATATTGCTGCCGCTTCAATGGGCTCGGATCGCGCTCGTCCTTCAGCCAGTAGAGCCACCAATCCATCGTACGCCCCTGCAGCGCCAATAGCTGAGCGGGATTTTGTGGATTATGACTACCGCGCTCGATATTCGGGATAACGTAAAGTTCGACAGGCTTCTTCAAGTGTCTCAGACGGCTAAACATCTCCCATTGCATCGCCAGCGGTGCCTCCTTTCCTGCAAACGAGTCCGTCACCATCAGGAGTAACGGAGTACGAATGTGCTCGACGTTGAAGGTCGGTGCGTGCTCAAGCCAGTCCTTTAAGCCTGCCCCGAAGGGTTCCTTGCCATTACGGTGCTCTGCATTTGCCCAGCCCATCATGGCGGCCTCGAAGTACCCCGAATCAATGTTGTCATCCGCGATCGCGGCTGCGAACGGGAATCCCGAAAAGGCTAAGGCGTATTCGACGTGCCAGCCGTTACGGCTATAGCCCACGATACCGACGTCGTCGCGATCGATTAGCCCAATAGAGTAAAGATACTCAATGGCAGACGTGTATCCTCGCATCCGCGCGTCCGCCTCTGATGAGGGGTACTCCGCGGGCGGAGTTCCGATCTCCAGGACGACAATGCCCTGGTTTGCCAGTGGCTGTGCTAAATATACAGGCCCACCGGGACCGAGAGTAGCGCCTGGCGTGCCTCGTCCGTACAGCGAAAAGTCTTCGTGTCGATCCCCACTGGCAGTTTGAATGACCAGGGGATACCGATGATTGGGTTGATAGTCCACGGGCAGAAAGAGCCGTCCCTCTCGGGTATACCCCAGATCATCCTTCCACTGGATGAACTTTACTTTCCCTAAAGAGAACTTCGTTTTGAGATCAGGGTTGGGATCGAACACCATCTCTTTCTGACCGGTGAGAGTGTCTGTCGCATAAAGCGCAGGAGGGGTGTTCGCATCTTGGCGAAGGTCCACTCGAATGCGTGCATCAAGGCGAACCAGGCGTTTCCCGGCTATCTGCACCCATTGTCCCGCGTGCTTCTGAAGCGTCAGGCGCTTGATATGTTCATCGTCGAGGTCAATCTCGATGGTGTTGGCGTCGGTCCACAACACCCGCTCGATCCTTTTCGCGTCTGCGCCAGGAATTGGTAGTTTCAGGTACTTACCTGTCGAAACATTGATCTGTGCGACGGCATTACCCGCCAGCCCATTCTTGTCTCGCGAGCCGAGTGGCAGATACACGGGCCACGCGATGATCGAACGACTGTCTGGGGACCAACTGACCGCCGTGCTGAACGGCAGAGGCGCATCAAACAGTGGACGCGCGGCTGCTTTGTCGATCGAAACAAGAAAGAACTCTTGGATCGGTGACGGTGCATTAGCGCTACTCTTATGCTCTGAACTCTGGACATACCGTCTCAACAGATCTCCCTCATAACGGCTCCATGTCTGTGGGATCGTCCGCACTGCCCCAGAGACGACTGCCATGCTGCCATCAGGTGATACGACTGGTCGCGCAAGCCAAGGGCGCGAGTAGTAGTTGATGCCTCGATCTGTTGCACTGACTTTTCTGGCGTGGGGGGGTGTCGAGGCGCCGCGCTGCACGAACCACTCACGAGCTCCCCATGCGATTTCCTGTGCAGTCTCGCCGTCTACCGCGCCGATCAATACCGAGTAAGCGTCTTGGTTGGTGACGGCGAACCCAGTGCGCCACATTTGATTGGATTTAGCCAGCGAGTATTTGCGCTTCGTCTCGTAGATCAGCGTGTTTCGTGGGCCTGCAGCAAACCACGTCACATCATTGTTCGATGCCGTCAGAAATCCCCATTTCTTGGTATTGATGTTCGCGCAAGCCACTTGATGCACGCCTCTGTTATCTTCCCAAAGAAAGGCGACGCGCTGGTTATCGATCCATACCGGGAAGTTTCTCATAGGGAGCAGAAGATCGGGCCCTGCCCCATTTCCGAGAATCGTAGCGCCCAGCCCGCGCGTAAATAGCCGAGCCACGGTGTACGGCCTAGCTGCCTTCAGCGAATCCAGGCCGCCTGCAATAATCTCAGCTTCGACGCCATCGCGCGCAATGTCGCCTCGTATCAGCATTGCCGCGTAGTGCCGACCATCGGGAGACAGGGCGATACTGGTGGCATGTTGGTCTGAAACCATGAATCGGGTTGTTTGAATGGCGTCACGCACGGTGAGTAGGCGCTTGTCCGCCGCCATTGCGACACTCGTGATACCACAGGCGAGAAATGCCATGATGATTAGCATGTATACGTAATGATGTCTGAAGTGCGGACGTGCAAGGCGAAGCGCTCCGCGCTCGCTGGGGAATGTTGTTCCCATGAGATATCCTCGGTACTCAGAAGTGCTTCGTGATTGAGAAACTTACGACACGACCCAGAGCGGAGTAGTTTGTCGAGTCGTAGTTGACGTAAAAGGGTTGGATGGGCGCGAGGAACGGCGGGCGCCGATTGAACATATTCGTCAAGGACAGGTTAAAGCCGAAGCCATCGAGGAGATTCGGCGTTGCCGCATAGTCGAATACCAAATCAACCGTCGTCATGGAGGCGCCGAGTGGGCTGGGCGTCAGCAGCGTATTACGCACGCCGCCTAGATAGTTGACGATCGAGGAGACGCTGAAATTTGATCGCGACCAACTCGCTCCGAATTGACCTTTGAACTTCGGCGGGAACGACACCACTCCCGTGGTATCTTCGATATCGGACACCCCAACAAGTTGCCGTTCGCCTTTGGTGATTAAACTTGCTCGGGTGTTGACGTTCCACATGCCCCCAAGCCCCGGCGTGGAATATTCTATGTCAAGGTCGATGCCACGAACGTGCTGCGATTGAGCATTTAAGTACCGGTCGTCGATGACCGCGATAACGCTTTTCGGGTCATACGCGGCACCTGTAGTGTTGGTGAAGATGGCTGACTTTAGAATGGTGGCCTGCTGACTTGTAGTGGGGTTGTGTGCAACAAAGTTGGCGTAGGCGGGATCGTTTAGCGCTTGAACGAGCTGGACGAACGTGTTGAATGGATTAACTACGCGCTCGCGGTAGTCGATATCGAACGCCCCTAGATCGATGGTGGCGCCCGGGAGGAATGAGGGTCGAATTACCAGACCTGCAGTTGCAACGTTCGCGCGCTCGGGGCCGAGGTTCGGGTTTCCGCCGGAAGTCATCAATACGGTGGCGCTACTCGGAACACCGGAGACTCCGACCGCGGAGGCAGTAAAGAGCGTCGCGCTTTGAGCCTGATATAGTTGAGTGAGTGTCGGCGCCTTGAAGCTTTTTCCCCAACTTGCCCTGATATCGACACTAGGCGTAACGGTCCAGAGTATCCCGAGTTTTGGCGTGGTAGTGCCTCCGAAGCTGTTGTAGTCGTCGTAGCGAAGTGCGCCGTTAAGAGAGAGGCTATGGACGAAAGGTATGTCTTGGCTTTCGCCGATGAGCGGGAAATAGAGCTCATCGTAGGCATAGCGGACGGCCTGCGATCCTTCGATCGAGGGAGTCTGCTCGATAAGGTCGAACTGATCGTAATCGGATTTGCGCCAGCCTCCGCCAAGCGACATCCGCGCGTCGCCACCGGGGAGCGCAAATAGAGGGCCCTCAAATTCGACGTCGGCGGATTGCGTTCGATTGCCGTACCTTGTACGTGCTACGGATGTCTGATCCCCCGTGGTGAGTGAATAGTTGAGACTTTGTGCGTCCGCGTCATCTTCCCCACTGAATGCGTCCACTCGTGCCGACCAGTCATGCGGCAACGTAATCCGCAGCGATGGGGAGATTCCATAGATTCTGCCGTCCACATCGTAGTCGGATAGTGCTGATGACGAACTCAGGGCGGCAGTATCCGTCGATCGCTTCGTCAAGAAGGCATCCAGCGTCAGCTCAGACCAGGGGCTGAGGTCTTGATGCCCACTTATGAGTACGCCGTTCTGCGACGTTTTGGGATAGATTGTCAACAGATCCGAATGCGCGATGTAGCCTAGATAGTCGCGTTGGCTTGCGAGTACGTTGCCGTTGTCCGTGGTCTCTGCGGCGACCAGGAGTCCGCCTGTCGCCCAAGTGTTGCCTGCGACTAGCGAGACTTGCGTCTGGTCATAGCCGCCGTCGGTCGCGCCGCCGGTTCGTGCCGTAATTTCCGCGCCGTTGTAATCGCGCTTTAAAATAATGTTGGCTACGCCGCCTACCGCGTCCGAACCGTAGATGGCGCTGGCTCCGTCCAGCAGCACGTCCATGCGATCGATCGCAGCGATAGGGATCACCGCGACATCGGTGGCTTGGGTAAAACCGTCGTAGGGTAGTCGTGCGCCGTCGAGCAAAGTCAAGGTCGCATCTGGCCCGAGTCCCCTGAGGTTTAAGCTGGAGCCGCCTGTGATGTTCTGGTTGGCGATATCTCCGCCGGCGCCCGTGAGTACGCCGGGGTTCTGCCCACCGCTGAAGTTCTGTGGTATCGATCGGATTACGTCGCCGAGATTGTTGTCACCTGCCAATCGCATATCGTCCTGAGTGATCGTCCGCACCGGTGAGGATGGCTGTTCGCCCCTGATTCGCGTGCCTGTGACAACAACGCTCGTCAAGTTAATGGGCTCCTTTTGCGGTGCGGATTTCACCCGAGAAGTCGGACCTTTATTGTTGGGTGGCGACGGCACGGGCGCCGCTCGCAGCACGAAAGTCGTTGTATTCAGTTCGTCAAAAGTCAGTCCTGTGCCTGTAAGCAGAATGCGTAGCGCGTCGGCGGGTGTGTGCGTGCCGGACAGGCTGTGCGTCGTCTTGCCTTTTACGAGGCCCGGCGAATAGGAAATCGTCAGTTTGCTTTGCACGGCCAGATGATTGAGGGCCTGATCCAAAGGGCCTGCTGGCAGGTTCAAACTCAGCATCTGTGTGCTGGTCTGTGCTGAGGTGATGGTTGGTTGGGTAAGAGCGAACAGGGCACCGAACACGGCGCTCGCCAGGAGCGTTTTCGGATAGGTTCGTTCGCGGCGAGTAATCTTCTGAGTTCCGGTCTGACAGGCGTGGTGTACGGTTTCGTTGGTGTGCATGGGCTCCCCTCCCGTGGCATGAGACCGCGCAATCTTCTTTGTTCGTTGGATAAGCGCGGTTGTCACTCCGTGTTACGCAATGGAGGGATGAAACCCGAACCTGCCGTTTTAAAAAAGCGACATTAATTTCTGCGGCGCGTAAATCATCGCCAAACTGTCCTGATACGCGCGCACGTGCCCAATACCGAACGTTTTTTCGTCGATGGCTATTAAGTGCCGAGAAACGGCATGTTTAGGGTGAGATAACATCGATATTGGCGGATAACATGTAATATGACTGAAGCGATACACGCGAATACAGGCGGTGCTTATTTTCTTCGGGCGGCTAACAGTTCATGGATAATCGGCGTGACGTTGCTTTGCATGATGCGCCCCCAAAACCGGCGGTTGCCGCCGCAGTCGAGGAGGGCAGTCGCCTCGATGCGTACGATGCTTTCTTTCGTGCGCAGTACGATGCTCTAGTGGGCTTTCTGCGGCGGCGCAGCCGCACGAACGAGGATGCCGAGGATGCCGCGCAGGAGAGCTTCACACGCTTAACGCGCTATCGCGACACTTATCCGCCGTCAGCATGGAAAGCCATGCTGTATCGCATCGCTATCAACGTGGTGAACGATCAGTCGCGCAGGGCGCGCACGCACTGCGTGCAACAGCACATTTCGCTGGATGATGTAAACATTGAATCCGATCAGCCGAGCGCCGAAGAGGCCGCCGCCGCCGCACAGCAGCGCGTGTTGTTGCGAGAGGCGATCTTGGCGCTGCCACCCAAGTGCCGGCAGGTCTATCTGCTGACGCGTCTGCGCGGTATGACCAGCAGTCAAGTGGCCACGCATTGCGGGATTTCGGTGCGGATGGTTGAGAAGCACCTGGCCAATGCGCTCGCACACATTCGCCGAAGGTTCGGGGCGGCCTCGCCGGGCACGTATCAGGAAGATGAGGCATGAGTCACCCCGAGGTCCCCGAGATGGAAATCCAAGCCGAGCGCTGGTTCGTGCGGCTCCGGGAGCCGGACTGCACGGACGAAGAACGGGCAGCCTGCGCACGCTGGCGTGCGGCCGATCCGACGCACGAGGCCGCGTTCCGGGAGGCGCAGAGCATCTGGCAGCTCAGCGCGGAGCTGGGAGACGATCCATTCATCGCCGCTGCGCTGCGCGTAGCCGTGCGCGACAAGGCACCATGGTGGGTACCACGGTGGGGGCATCTCTGGCGCTGGGCCATACCCCTCGTGGGCGGCGCCGCGGCCTTGGTGTTCCTGACGTTCCGCATGCTGCCGGGTCCCGCTGCACCTGCGATGCATTACCAGACCCAGGTGGGGGAGCGGCGGCGTATCGCGCTGCCGGACGGGACGGCGATCGTGCTCGACACCCACACCGATCTGGTGGCCCGCTTCACCGGAAGTCGGCGGCTCATCGACCTGTCGCGGGGCAGGGCTCAATTCCAAGTGGCGCACGATCGGCAATGGCCGTTCGTCGTGCGCGCTGCCGGCGGTACGGTGACCGCCACGGGGACGGAGTTCGATGTGCAGGTGGAGGGGGCCATGGCCACCGTGACGCTGCTGAAAGGCTCTGTCGTCGTCCAGGGGGCCACCGGCGCCACGCAGCCCATCCTGTCACCCGGGCAGCGGCTGCGCTTTGACCGCACCGGGCGCGAATGGTCGCTCAGTCCGGTGGACCTCGCGGCGGCGAGCGCGTGGACCCAGGGCAGCCTTCAGGTGAGCGACTGGCCGCTGGCGCGGCTGGTTGCGGAAATGAATCGCTATTCGACCACGCCGGTGCGTTTAGCAGACCCGGCGCTGGCGGGCATCCGGATCAGCGGCACCTTTCGCACCGGCGACCAGGACGGACTGATCTTGGTTCTCGAACACGGCTGGCCGGTGCGCGCCACGCGCCAGAACGGCGAAATCGTGCTCTCACGCGCGCCACTCGCGCGGCATTAGCCGCAGCGCAAGCCTAAGCGAGACCGGTAGCGGCGGATTCGGCACGCCAAAGGGGGGGGAGCGAAGCCCCGTCGTCGCCCTTAACCCCGATTCTCTCTGGGGGAAATTCCGGCGTCGGTCGTTTATAACGATAAGCGGTTGCTCCGCCCCTCGCCGATGGGCGAGCGGCGGGCGCACAGGCAGTTCGAGAGGGCGCGGTGGGAAATAAGCACGGGGTGGCGGACGTTTCGGCCGTCATCGAGGTAGCGGGCCAGTCGGAGGCGGACGCGCTCGTGGGGCGCTACCGCGAGCCGCTCAGACGTTTCTTTGAACGTCGCTTGCGCAGCCGTGCAGACGCGGAGGATCTGGCCCAGGACGTGCTGGTGCGGTTGGCCCGCCAGCGCCAGCTCATTCCCCAAACCCGTCCAGCCTACATCTTCCTGACCGCACGGAGCGTGCTGCTCGATCAGCTGCGCCGGGACCGCATACGCATGCGAGGCGATCAGCCCCAGGAGGACGAGGCGTTGAGGGAAGCACCGTCCGCCGAGCGGGTTTGCGACGCTCGGGAACGGGTACAGCGGGTCTCGCAACTCATGGAACGGCTGACGCCACGTGCGAGACAGGTATTCACCATGCAGCGGATCGATGGACTGACCTATACGGAGATTGCCCAAGCCCTCGGCATCACGATGAGCACGGTGGAAAAGCACATGGCCGCCGCGCTGCGATTCCTCGTGCAACACCTTGATGAGATCGAAGGATGACGGCCATGCGTCAGGAACCGACCGATACGGTCAACGAAGAGGCCATTGCCTGGTTTGTGCGTACCCACTCGGATCAGCGCACACTCGGTGACGAAGATCGTTTCGCGCAGTGGCTGAAGCAAGATGTGCGTCATGCCGAGGCGTACGCCCGCGTTGAAAAAGCGTGGCGTGCGGCCGGCCCGGACATCACCGCACGCCCCTTGGTCAGCGAGCGACAAGAGGGCAAAAACAAGCGGCTCTGGACGCGATGGCGCACGAGCCTGGCCGCCGCGCTCGTGCTCTTGACCATGAGTGCCTACCTGGTCAGCGATATTGGCGGCATCCGTGCTGGCACATTCACGACATCGTCGGGGCAGCTGAGGACGCTGAGACTGGCCGACGGATCAGTCATCACCTTGAATACGCGTTCAGAAGTAACGGTGAAGCTGGCCTCGCATCTGCGCTTGGTCCGCTTGACCCGCGGCGAGGCCCGCTTTCAGGTCGCCAAAGATGCCACGCGCCCCTTCATCGTCGATGCGGACTCTGCTCAAGTACGTGCAGTGGGCACCGTATTCGACGTCCGGGTCTCACCGCAGCACATCGCTGTCACCCTCGTCGAGGGAAAAGTCCAGATCACCTCCGCACCCTTACTCGGCGCAGTGCCTGCGCCAACGCTACTCACCGCGGGGGAACGATTTTCCCTGGATACCGTCGGCGGCGAGCATCGTATCGAGACGGTGAATCTCGCTCGCGCCAGCGCCTGGATCAATCGACAGCTCATTTTCGATGCCACGCCGCTCGCGGTTGCGGTCGACGAGGCGAATCGATACCTGCCCGCACCGATCGCCATCGATGATCCCTCTGTGCGGAACATCCGCGTGAGCGGCGTCGTTCGAGCCGGCAACGTGGCGAGCTTCGTTGCGACGCTGGAATCGTCTTTTCCGGTACGGGCGGTCACGCATGCCGACGGGAGCTTGGGACTGGTGCGCCGGGCGGACGACGGAACGCGGTAGCGACGACAAGACTATTTTCGATTTCCTCTGGGGGTGTTTTGCATCGCGTGCGTTCTTCCTTCTCGACAGAACCACAAGCACGGGCTCGATGGAGCCGGTGGGGGAGAACAGATGAAGCGCACGATTTCGCTCATGATTCGCTTTGCTGCGGCCCTGGCATGCAGCGGCGTATTGCTTATTGATGTCGCGACAGCCCAATCGGCGACGCACGAGTATCGAATCGCCTCGGAGCCATTGGATCAGGCTCTGCGCGATTTCTCGCTGGCCAGTGGCGTCGATCTGCTTTTTTCGCCTGATTTGGTGGCTGGCAAGACCAGTCCTGCCCTCAAGGGCACCTTCACGATCGACGAGGGACTGAGAGCGCTTCTGCGTGGATCGGGCCTTGAATTCACAGTAACCGGATCACGCGTAGTCATCAGTAGGACGGGAGCCAATCCGGCTCGGCATTCCGGATCACCGATGTCCAATGCTCGCGGTTCGAGTGGCGATACGCAGACACAAGACGCTCCTGCAGAGGAGGCGCAGCAGGGGCCGGAGAAACCCGAAGACCAAAGCGCGAAAGCTGTCGAACTCGAAGAAGTAAGTGTCACGGGATCACGAATCCGTGGCGCGCCGCCGGCGTCACCGGTGACTACCCTGACTCGGGAGGACATGGCGCGTAGCGGCTACGCCGATCTCGGCGATGCGATCCGAAGCCTCCCCCAAAACTTCAGCGGCGGTGACAATCCTGGCGTTGCGGGTGGCGGTGATCAAGGCGGATGGAACAATTTGGATAACTCTTCGGCTCTGAATTTGAGAGGTCTCGGGCCGGACGCAACCCTGACGCTAATCAACGGCCATCGCGTCGCTTACGACGCGATCGACTCAGGAGTCGATATCTCGGCGATCCCAATAGCCGCCATCGAGCGTGTTGAGGTGGTGACCGACGGCGCCTCAGCGGTATATGGATCCGACGCCGTGGCCGGTGTGGCGAACGTCATTCTCCGGCGAGACTTTCAAGGTGTCGAGGCGACAGCCAAGTACGGCGGATCGACCGATGGCGGTAATCAGCAACAGCAATACGGCGTAACGACCGGCGATAAATGGGCATCAGGGGGAATGATCATCGCGCTGGATTACAGCCGGTATACGGCGATCAATGCAAGCGAGCGGCCCTACACTCAGTCGTTGAATGGTACGGATTCCCTGGTGCCGGGACAGGAACAGCACAGCGCGGTCCTCGCGGGCCATCAACGCCTCACTGATGGACTCGAACTGGATTTGGACGCTTACATCAATGATCGCACTTCGGTACAGCAAAATGCCTTCAGCACAACCGCCAACGTATTTTTCTATGGTCTATACAGTCATCCACGGGTTGAGTCCTACGAGGTGACGCCGAGTTTGCACTATCAGCTTCCTAGTGGATGGCAGACGTCACTGAGTGGGACATACGCGCGCAACCATATGACGTACAACGCCCAGTTTTTTGTGCAAGGCGCCCAGTATTTTCGAGCGCTCCTCACCTACGACAACACATTGAACTCTACCGAACTCGATGCGGAGGGACCTCTGTTCTCCACATCCGGAGGCGAGACGCGCCTCGCTGTGGGCGGTGGCTATCGTTCACCCGGGCTCAATGAGTATGAAGTCGAGACGATCAGTGGCACTACTACCACGCCCCTGGACGCCGCGGATGGCGAAGACGTCTATTTCGGTTACGCAGAGTTGTCAGTCCCATTCGTGAGCCCGGGGGAAAATCTCCGCCTGCTCCGCTCTCTCACCTTCAATGCGGCGGCTCGTTACGAGAAGTACACCGGGCTATGGAACGTCACCACACCGAAGCTCGGGCTGATCTTCGAGCCGACCACGGATGTCACTTTGCGGGCAACCTGGGGCAAGTCATTCAAAGCCCCTACGCTCTACCAAAACAATCAGGCACCGCTTGCCACGCTCTCCCCAGCAGCAGACTATGACCCTCCGCCGCCTGGGAGTGGACCGGTACTCGTCATCAGCGGCCGCAGCTTAACCCCGCTTCAGCCGGAGCGCGCAACGACATGGACAACCTCCATCGACTTTCACCCAAGCATCATCGAGGGGCTAGATCTGGAGGCTACGTATTTCGAGGTTCGGTACGTTGGTCGAGTAGCCGACCCTCTGTCCGCCAGTGCCAACTCGGGGCTCGGCAATCCGATCTTCAATCAATTCATTACCTACAACCCCACCGCTCAGCAAGTACTCGACGCTATCGCGGAAGTTCCGGGCGGCCTTGACAATGAAACTGGGACGACGGTTGCCTTCGATCCAGCCAACGTTTCCGCCATTATCGATGACACGCTGCGCAACGTAGCCCGTGACCACGCTCAAGGAGTCGATCTCACCGGAAACTACTACATGGACGTGGGTGCGAGGAGCCAGTTAGACATTGCGGGCTCGGCGAGCTATTTGGAGAGCGAACATCAGCTCAGCGCCGGACAGCCCATACTCCAAGAGGCTGGGTTTATCTTCTACCCGCCGCACTGGCACGCACGAGCGAGCACGACATGGCAGCGAGCCAATCTGACGCTGACGGGTACCGTGAACTACGTTGGTGGTGAGTGGGACAATCGCTACCCGCCCGTGGAGTGGGTGGGTTCTTTCACGACATTCGATGCCGTCGCGCAGATTCGATCACCCGCGAGCAGCGGATTCTTTCGAGACTTCGAGGTCCGACTGTCGGCGCTGAATTTCTTGAATAAGCAGCCCGCCGGCATCCGCAATTCCGTCCCATACCTTCCACCGTATGACTCTCTGAACTATTCCTCCGTTGGGCGCTTTTTGGGGGTCGCCGTCACAAAGCAGTTTCTGTGATGCAGGAGCTGTTCGGGTTTGTTGCGACCATCGTGACGGTTGTGCTCGCCGCCTTGAGCGCGGCAAGCTTCAAGTGGGTCGCCGAGACCACAGGCGAAGGAAGCATCGGTCGGATGAGCGGGAGAATCGGTG
Source organism: Dyella sp. SYSU CM1112 (assembly GCF_058216415.1). Taxonomy (NCBI): domain Bacteria; kingdom Pseudomonadati; phylum Pseudomonadota; class Gammaproteobacteria; order Lysobacterales; family Rhodanobacteraceae; genus Dyella; species Dyella sp. SYSU CM1112. Next base: position 23,844 of record NZ_JBZEGI010000006.1, read on the forward strand.
CGTGCCTCCTTGTCTTGATGCGCGTGATAAATTGTCCTCTAGCGGCGGCATCCGCTCACGAACGGCCATTTACCGTCATCGATGCCATCGAGATGACGAAGATTGTGGATCCGGCGCCGTTCTACAGCTACGCATCGCGGGAATTCAGGCGATCTCCCGATGGCGAAAAGTTCGTGGTGGTCCTGCGACGGGGTCACCTCGCCACCGATCAAGTAGAAGATCAACTGGTGCTCTTCAAGACGGCGGATGTCCTCGCCTTTGTGAATGCCAGCCCGCCCAGGAAACGACCCTTGCGTGAAGTGCTCGCCGACTTTCGTACGTCGTCTGGAAGGAGTCCCATCGACGGCGTCCGATGGCGGGACAACGACACACTCACATTCATCGGAAGAACCGGCGGGAAAGCGGCTGGGCAGGTCTATGCGTTTGATCTACGTACACACGCGTTAAAAAAACTCACCAACGCGCCAGGCGGTATATTTGCCTATGACACATGGAAGCGAACGTTGGTCTACTCCGCCCCTGTCTTTCCCGACTGGCGGAAGAGAAACCGTCAGGGCTACGTCGTCGGCCCGACGATTATTTCCAATCTGACGATCACCGACCCTCGGAATGCTCTTATATATGATTTGGCATTCTTCTTGGAAAAGCCCGGCTTCAGTAGACCCGTGCGCCTCGACACTGGCCTCAACTGGGTGGCGCACCCATATGGCGACTCCCCTCTCCCCGATGAGATTTCGATCTCGCCAGACGGCCTCTGGGCGATCGTCCTCGCGACGGCTCGGTCCATTCCATCGTCGTGGGCTGGATACACCTTTATTCGAGACATTCTGTGCAGTGATGATGATTTATGTTATCCCCAAACGACGCCGCATTCGTGGCAGCTCAAGGCAGCCCTCGATGCGTTGGTTCCGACGACGGCCTCAGTGCCACGTGCGTTCGGAGCCAAGCAATATTTCCTAGTTGACATTACCCATGCCACAGTAAGGCCATTTCTTGATGCGCCTGGGCCTAGTGATGCGGGCTTCGGAACTGATCACGTAACGTGGTCGCCGGACAGCAAACGGGTTGTACTGGCGACCACGTATTTGCCGCTGGACATATCGCAGGGACAAGAGCGGACGCGACGCGGGGCGGCGCCGGCCGTGGTCGAGGTCGACGTGCCGTCTGGCAAGTACGCACGTATAAGCGATCGCGTGTCGTCGATCAGCAGCGTCCGTTGGTTGCCAGGAGGAGACATACGCATCAAGTGGCGTGACAAGGGCAATGCTCCGCCGCAAGTCCAGTGCTATCGAAAACGCGGGCACCAGTGGGTAGAGATATCCCCTTTGTTAGCGCACTGGGCGCCGCGCCGGTTGGAACTGCGAATTGAAGAGGATCTGAACACACCACCCCAAATCGTGGCGCTGGACCGAGAGACGCGAATGACGGGCGTCATTACCGATCTCAACCCGCAGCTTCGAGCACTGACGCTGGGCCACGGCGAGATCTTCGAGTGGCAGGACCGAATGGGCAGGCGCTATCGCGGCGGCCTGATCTTGCCGCCGGGCTTCCGCTCGGGCCATCGTTACCCAGTGGTGCTGCAGACCTACGGATTCTTTCCGAAGGAATTCCTGGTGGATGGTCCACAGGACATGCCTACGGCCTACGCTGCGCGTGCTCTGGCAAACAGGGGCATTGTTGTTCTTCAAATGCCCTCGAATGCGTTGTCGCCGCCTCCAAGCGACTCAAAAGGCTTGCCTTGGCGTTACGACCGAGACTCGGAGAATCCTCGGTTCGTCGCCAAGATGGAGGGGGCAATTGACGCGCTAAGTAAGCGCGGCCTCATTGACCGAACCCGCGTGGGTCTCATTGGATTCAGCAGGGCGGGCATGCACGTACAGTATGCACTCACCTTTTCAAAGTACCCCATCGCTGCCGCAACGATTGCAGATTCAGTCCAGGCGACGCCTTTTGCCTATGTCGTTGACTTTGGACTCCCCTACCCTGCGGGTATGGCGGATTTCGAGAATAAATACCAGATGATCGGTGCCGGATTTTGGGGCGATGGAATCCAGAAATGGATAAAGCGCTCCCCTGCATTTCATTTGGACAAGATTCGCACGCCGTTACGCCTCGAGCATCTGGGAACCCATGTGCCTGAATTCTGGGACATGTATGCGTTACTGAAGCGGCATCACCGGCCGGTAGAAATGATCAGTCTCCCTCTTGCGAGCCACCAAGTGGCACGGCCCGCTGATCAATACATGTCTGAGCAGGGCAACGTCGACTGGTTTGCCTTTTGGCTGAAGAACGAGATTGATCCTGATCCGGCCAAGGCCGCACAGTATGAGCGCTGGCGTGAATTGCGTAGGCAGTACGAAGCGGAACACGACTCGGTCAATGCGCGACGTGTTGCTGGACATAGCGCCGGTTAGACCCACTTAATCCTGCTTGCGACGGCCAATGCCCTGCCCTCAACGCGGCGCCCCCAACGCGCCATCGGAAGGCCGCGAGCTCTGGCGCTTCGACCGCCGGAATCCGCGATCAGCGCTCAGGAACGCCTCCAGCATGAGAGGAATCAGCGTCGCGGCATCGACCGTCGCGCCGTAGGTCTGCGCGTGCAGCGCCGCATAACGGTCGAGATCCGTCTTGAGCCGCGCCGGACACGCAAAGGTCAGCTTGACGATCTGCGTATCGGGCAGCGGCCCGAGCCGCAGCTTTTTCGGAGACGCACTCATGGCATCGGTCCTCGCTCGATAAAAAGCGGCTGGTACGGCCGCAGCACCAGGTCCTTGTTCACCATCACGTCCACCAGGAACCCCGGCCGCACGGTCAGCGTCGGCTGGATGCTGAGGTTGCGCCGGGTGATGTCCTGGCCGACCTGGTTGGCGGTGTCCTGCGCGCTGTCGCGCAGGGCGAGCACGGTGTTGCCGTTGAGGTCGCCTTCGTTCGAGACGGCCAGCTCGGAGCTGACACCGAGCAGCGTGGACAGCGCAGCCCCGGACAAGATGCGACCCCAATGCCAATTCACCCCGTCCTCCAGGCCGGCATAGCCGGCCGGGTCGATGCCGGGCAACTTATCCAGCGTGATCGACGAGGTATCCGGCAGCACCAAGCGCAGCCAGACCAGCAAGACGCGCCGCTGCCCGAACGCTACCTGGCTATCGTAGCGGCCGATCAGGCGTGAGCCCTGCGGGATCAGCAGGTAATGGCCGGTCGCGGTGTCGTACACCGGCTGTGTCACCTCGGCGATGATCTGCCCCGGCAAATCGGAATTGATGCCCGTCACCAGTGCGGCCGGAATGATCGTGCCCGCCATCACCGTGTACGGCGAGGCTGGCGCCTGCAACGTGCCCCTGTTGCTCGTGGCGGCATCGCCGCCCCGGGCCAAGAACGCTTCCTTCTGGTCCTGCCGGTTCTGAATGGCGGTCGCATCGTTGGGTGGCGCCGCCGTGGATGCGGGTCCGGCGCCCATCGGGTTGAATGCGCCGGCGGCGGCGTTGGACACCGGCACGGTATTCGCCCCTGTCGAAGCGGCGTCGGGCTTCCCCGTACGGTTGCTGGTACGGAAGAACACCGCGGAGCGCGCGACCTCCTCGGCGAGCCGCTGCCGGTCGATGCTCTCGGCCGACGGCCCCGGATTTGCCGCGCCGCTCGACAGCGGCGTCCTGGCCGACGCCGCGCCCCAATCGCCCGGCAGTGGCGGCCCGAGCGTCGGCACGCTGGGCGCTGGCGCCGGCGCGGGCTTCTGCGGCAACTTCGCATAGCCGGACGGCAACTGCGCCAGATCATCGGCCGTGGCGATCCGATCGACGTTGTACAGATTCGTCCGATCGCCTAACCCCCGCCGGCCCTTCGATTGCAGTGCCCACAGGGAGGCTCCGGCGATGGCCACGGCCAGAAGCGTGGCGGACACGGCTAACGTGCGGCGGTTGAGCCGGGTGACCGGACGCGGCGCGGCCCGTAGCGCGATCCCCTCGGGCGACATCTTCGGTGCAGGGTTCGCTTCGTGGTCAGTCGCGTCCATGACTGGCCCCCACGGCGATGCCGTCGGTGCGCTCGATGCGGACCACGGCCGCCTGCTTTCCGCCCAAACGCAATTCGGCCGCGCCGAACAGACGGTCCACGATGTCGTAGGGTGCGTGGAACCGGTAGTTCACCAGCTCGCCCTTGCCATCCGGTCCGACCACGAACAGCGGCGGCAACTCGCCTTGCGCGATGCGTGCGGGGAACTGGATATAGACGTGCTCGCCGTCGTCGAACGCCCGCACCGGCTTCCACGGCGGGTTGTCGCCCGTGATCGCATAGCGGAAATGCAACTGGTCCAGCGACAGCCCTTCGGCGACGGGTGCCTGTGCCTCGGCGGCCTGGGCCTGAGCCTGCAAGGCCAGCATCTGGTCTTTCGGGTACTCCCACGACACCAACGCCATCCAGGCTTGCGGGGTGGACGTGAGTTCCAGCAGGTAGGTGCGCCGGTTCGTGGTGATGACCAGATTCGTCTTGATGCCCACGCGCACCGGCTTGACCATCACGTCCACGCGCCGGCTCGCGCCGCTACCACTCGCCGTGTCACCCACGATCCACTGCACGGTGTCGCCGGCGGCGACCGTCACCAGTGCCTCGCCCGCCTGCAAGGTGATGACCGTGACGCGGCCGGGGCTCGTATAGACCTGATAGAGCGCGCCCTCGGAGAAGGGCCAGACCTGGATCGCGTTGATGTAGCCCTCGCGGGTGGGCGCCACGCTCGCCGCCGCATTGGCCTGCTCGACACGCGCTTTGGCGTCGGCCGGCTCCGGGGCCGGCGGCATCTGGGCGGGCGGCAACGGCTTCATCTGATCGGGCAGCGGCAAGAGCTTGGGCACGGCCACCACCGCGACCGGCTTGGGCGGCTCGGGCAGCGGTTTGGCCCTCACGGACTCGTACAGCGAGATGGTCGGCGGCGGCTTGCCGGTGGACGCGCAGCCGCTCAGGGCGGCCAGAAGCGTCAGCAGGCAGACAGCGCGGAGCGTGCGAGCCTCCAGCGCTAGGCATGGCGAGAAGAGCGGCCATGCCTGCCACAGCCCTTCGTGGAGACGGCGCGGATACGCCTGCCACACAATCTCGTCACGCGTGCGGCGATCGCGGCCCCGCTGCCGCGACGAAACGGGAAACGGTGATGCGTTCATGGTTTCGTTCCTTCCGATGCGTTGAGGTCACGGCTCCACGACAGGCCGTTGATGTAGATGCCGAGGGGATTGCGGCGCACTTGCTGTTCGGTGCGCGGCGTCTGCGTGATCAGCGTGAGGATCGCGGTCCAGTGTTCGACGTCGGTCGGAGTGCCTTCGTGGTAGTGCTGTTCGGTCCAGCGCACTTGGAACGAGGCATCGCTGACGCGCACCACGCTGATCACCTCCACCGAGACCGAGTCCTGACCGACGTGGGCGAACGGATCGTGCGCGCGGGCGTAATCGTTCAAGATCGCCGCGCCCCGGTCGGTGGTATAGCCGTAGGCTTCGAGCCAGTTCTGCCGCACCACGACCGGGTCGATCGACAACGCACGCACATCGGTGATGAAGCGCGCCAGGTGGTCGGCGATCTGTGCGTCGGTCGGGCGGTAGGGCGTGACGGCCGCGCCGACCGCCCGCACCTCGCCAGCGTGATCGACCTCGACCACGTAGGGCGTGACACGCGACTGGCCGGACTGCCACACCAGGCCAGCGGCCATCAGCAGCGCAAGCCCGAGGCAACCGAAGGCCATCCGCCGCCAGTTCTTCGCCTGCACGCGCGCGCTGCCGAGGCGTTCATCCCACACCTGCGCGGCAGCCTGATAAGGCGTCGCCGGCACGGGAGTGTCGCTGTAACGCACGCCGGGTCGCTTGAAGCGCATGGATCGCCTCCGTCATTCGTCCGACGAATCGCGAAGTTCAGGCGCAGCCCCGCTGCCGCCGTGATCGGCCGAGCGCACGACATGCGCGGCGGTCGAAGCGCCATGCGTAACGCGCTGACGGCGTTGCAGGCGCTGCGCCCAGTCAGGCGTCTTGTCATGGGGTGCAGACGTGTTGGCAGCTGCCGCCGAGGAGGTGGGTGCTTCGGCGGCGGCTTCGCGCGACGTGACGCTGGAGGCCGCTGCACCGACGGCCGACGTCACGCGATCACGCACGCTCCGCGCGCCAGCAGCGACCCGCGCGCCGGCCGCCTGCGCGCCGCTGCGTGCGACGTTGGCCATGCCCGCACCAAAAGCCCGTGCACCGGTTGCGCCAGAAGCCGCCGCCCCGGCGCGATAGGCTGTGGCGGCGCCACTGGCCGCACGTGCGGTCCCCACCGCGCCACGCGCGGCGAGGCGTGTGCCGGCCGCGACGGCAGCGCCGCCGCCCACCACGGCAGCGCCGCCAGCAACGGCCAGGCCCGCTGCACCCAGCGCCGTGCCGGCCGCCGCGCCCGCGCCGAGCTGCGGCGCCCCGGACACGAGGCCCGTGGCGATGCCCGGCCCGAAGATGCCGAGCCCGAGCATGGTGAGCGAGGCCAGCATGATGGCCAGTGCGTGATTCAGCGACGGATCGGCGCCGGCCGGCGTCTGGAACTGCCCGAAGATCGTCGAACCGATGCCGACGATGACGGCCAGCACCAGCACCTTGACGCCCGCGGACACCACGTTGCCCAGCACCTTCTCGGCGAGAAACGCGGTCTTGTTCCACAGCGCGAAGGGCACCAGCACAAAGCCGGCGAGCGTGGTCAGCTTGAACTCCACCAGCGTCACGAAAAGCTGCACGGCCAGGATGAAGAAGCTGATGACCACGACGATCCAGGCGAGCAGCAGCACTACAATCATCTCGAGGTTGCTGAAGACCGCCGTGAAGCCGTGACACATCGTGCCGACCTGTTGCAGGATCGGCTGGCCAGCTTGAACGCCAATCGCCGCCAGGCGTCCTGGCTGCAGGAAATCGCCGATGCTGACGGACGAACCGGCCGCGAGCAGCCCGAGTCCCGCGAACGAGCGGAACACGATGCCGGCAAGCGTGTTGAAGTTGCCGATGATGTAGGCGAACGCGCCGACGTAGAGCGTTTTGCGGATCAGCTTGGCCAGCACGTCCTCGCCGCCCATCGCCCAGAACAGACCCGCAAGCGTCATGTCGATGACGATCAGCGTGGCGGAGAGATACGCGACCTCGCCGTGCAGCAGTCCGAAACCGGAATCGATGTACCGCGAAAAGACGGCGAGGAACTGGTCGATGACGGAGAGATCGTTCATGGCTGTGCCCCGTCATCGGGCGCATCGAAACTCGCCGGGATCGGTGGCAACACATCCAGCGTCTGGTATTCACCCGGACCGCCCAGCCCGAGGAAAAAGCGCCGGCGATAGGCGTCCTGCGCAATGCGGCACGCGGGGAGGCGCACGTGCGCGCGCGCGGTCATGCAGCGATGCCGCAGCGCATAGAGTCGTTGGGGATCGTGCGCCAGGCCGTCCACGGTCAACGGCGGTATAGGGCGGCTGCACGCCACCAGCATCGCCACGACGGACAGGATGAGTGCGCGGCCCATCGCCGTCAGTTCCCGTAGAAGCTCACCGGCTGCGGCGTGTATTGCGGGCCGTTGCCGATGAAGCGCGAACGCACCTGCTCGGCCTGCGCTTCGTTCGCCGCGGCGCGCGCTTCGTCCAGCGCGGTCGCGCGACTCTGCGCCACGGTGAGCTGCTGCGCCTGAATGGCCTGGCGCGCGATCAGCGCGAGCAGCTGGTTCGTGGCCTGGCTCGCTTGCAAGGCACCGACCGCGCCTTGACTCTGCGTGACCAGCGTGCTCAACACGCTCTGGTCCGACAGCAGGTTTTGCGCGGCCTGCGACTGCATCTGCGTGGCGGTCTGCAACGCCTGCACGGACGTTTGCCAGCGCGTTTGCGCGTCCTGCACCATCTGCGCGTGGGTGGTGCCAGCGCCGTAGGATGACGGGTACAGCCGGTCGAACGTCGCCTGCGACTGCGCGACGTTGAAGGTCAGCCCTTGGGCCTGGGTGATCAACTGGTTGGTGGTCGCCAGCGTGGTCAACAGCTGCGACAGGCTGTTGTAGTTGAGGCTGGTAAGATTTCGGCCCTGGTTGACCAGCATCGTGGCCTGGTTCTGCAATTGCTGGATCTGGTTGTCGATCTGTTGCAGCTCGCGCGCGGCGGTCAGCAGGTTCTGTGAAAAGTTCGCCGCATCGAACACCGCCCATTGCGCATGGCTCGCCGACGAACACGTGAACAGCACGGCCACCGCAGCGGCCAGCCAGGTCTTCTTCATGGCCGAATCTCCGAGTGCGAGGGAAACGAGGGGATGAGCTCGGCGGCCCAGTCGAGGCCGCTGTGGCGCAGCCACCCACCGGCGAAACCGGACGAGCCGGCGTCGCGCCACAGGCGGTCGATGTCGCGCTGGTCCTGCGGCGTGGCGGCGCCGGCGAAGGCGAGCGCGACGGACCCCAGATCGAGGTCGAACAGGCGGTTGCCGAGCCGTGACTGGTAGTAGTAATCGCGCTTGGGCTGCGCGGTGGCGACGATCTCGATCTGCCGGCTGTTGAGGCCGAAGCCTTCGTAGATCGTGCGAATCTGCGGCTCGGTGGCTTGCGGGTTGGGCAGGAAGATGCGGCTCGCGCAGCTCTCGATGATCGCCGGCGCAATGGTGGAGTCCTTGATGTCGGCGAGCGACTGCGTGGCAAAAATCACGCTGACGTTCTTCTTGCGCAGCGTCTTGAGCCACTGGCGGATGCGCGCGGCGAACACCGGGTCGTCGAGGAACAGCCAGGATTCATCGAGGATCAGCAGCGTCGGGGCGCCGTCGAAGCGTTCGCGAAAACGCGCAAAGAGATACCCCAGCACGGCCTGCACGGCGGCATGGCTCGCCATCAGCTCTTCCATCTCGAAGCCCTGCACGTCGGCGCTGCCGAGCCGGTCGCGATCGGCGTCAAGCAGCCGACCATGCGCACCACCGAGCACGTAGGGGGCAAGCGCCTGGCGCAACGCATTGGACTGAAGCAGTACCGACAGGCCCGTCAGCGTGCGTTGTTCGACGGGCGCACCGGCAAGGCTGCCGAGCGCCGACCAGATGGCCGCCTTCTCATCCGGGCCGACCGCGACGCCTTCGTGCGCGAGGCGCCCTTCTATCCACTCGGCGGCCCACGTGCGATAGCCAGGCTGATCAATACGGGCAAGCGGCTGGAACGCGATGGCGCCATCGATGCCGAGGTCATAGTGCTCGCCGCCTAGACCTAAGATCGTGGCGCGCATGGAGCGACCCATGTCGAAGGCGAAAATGCGCGCGCCGCGATAGCGTCGGAACTGCATCGCCAGGATCGCCAGCAAGACCGACTTGCCCATGCCGGTCGGTCCCACGACGAGGGTGTGGCCCACATCGCCGATGTGCGTCACCAGCCGGAACGGCGTGGCACCGTCGGTGCGCGTAACGATCAGCGGTGGACCGTCCAGATGCGCGTTGCGCTCCTGACCGGCCCATACCGCCGACACCGGCATCAGGTGCGCGAGGTTCAGCGTGGAGATGAGGGGTTGGCGCACATTGGCATAGGCGTGGCCCGGCACCGACGACAACCATGCCTCCACCGCATTGAGCGTTTCGGGGATCGTGACGAAGCCGCGGCCCTGGATGACCCGCTCCATCTGACGCAACTTCTCGTCCGCCTGCGCGGCATCGGCATCCATCACCGTGACGGTCGCCGTCAGGTAACCAAACGCCACCTGGTCGCTGCCGAGCTCCTGCAAGGCGGCGTCCGCGTCGCTCGCCTTGTTGCTGGCATCCGTATCCACCAGTGGCGATTCCTGTTGGAAGATCGTCTCGCGCAGGAGGGCCACGACGTTCTTGCGCTTGGCGAACCACTGCCGGCGCAGGCGCGTCAGTTCCTTTTCCGCCTCGGCCTTGTCCAGGCAGAGGAAGCGCGTGCTCCAGCGGTAAGCGAAGCCCAGCCGGTTAAGGTCGTCCAGCATCCCCGGCCAGGTCGAGGTCGGAAAACCGCGCACCGTCGCCACGCGCAGGTGCTGGTCGCCCAGCATCGGCGCCAGGCCCCCGACCAGCGGCGCATCCGCCAGCAGTGCGTCCAGGTAGAACGGGACTTCGGGTACCGCGATGCGGTAGCGCCGCGTGCCAATGCAGCCGTGCAGGTAGGTCAGCGTTTCGCTGTCGTCCAGCCAGGCGATCTCCGGCATCACGCCATCGAGCAGATCGGCGACCCGATCGGTTTCCGTGACGAAAGCGGTGAGCCGTTCGCGCCAGTCCACACCCGTCGTGGGCGTGTTCTCGTACAACAGCTTCGCGGCGCGGGCGCGCGCTTCCTCCGGCGGCAGGTACGCCAGCGTCAGGTGGTAGCCGCTCTCGTAGTGGCTTCCCGCCGCCTCGAACGCGGCACGCCGTTCCTCGTCCACCAGCCAGGACAGCGGCTCGGGAAAGGCCGAGTACGGATAGTCCGCCGCCGGCCGGCGCTCAGCCTCGCTGAACAGGGCCCAGCCCGATCCCAGCCGACGCAGCGCGTTGTTCAGGCGCGCGGTGGTGGCGACCAGCTCGCTCGGCGTCGCGCTGTCCAAATCCGGTCCGCGAAACCGCGCCGTGCGCTGGAAGCTGCCGTCCTTGTTGAGCACTACGCCGGGCGCGACCAGTCCTGCCCACGGCAGCCAGTCAGCCAGTCGTGCGGGATGCGGGCGGTATTCGGCGAGGTTCAGCATGGCCGCCTCACACGTCCAGCAGCGGCCGGTGCTTCAGGTGCCGCGCGAAGACCGGCATGAATTGCGGATCGACCTTCGCGCCCCACACGGCGAGCGCATGGCCGATCAGCCACAGCGCGAGGCCGGGAATCCACAGTTGCAGACCCAGTCCCACGGCAGCGGCGAGCGTGCCGTTGGCGATCGCCACGGTGCGCGGTGCGCCGCCCATCAGGATCGGCTCGGTGAGCGAGCGGTGCAGCGGCACCTCGAAACCGGCGATGAAGGCGGATTCGTTCATGCGACCACCGCCCCGCCGGAGAAGCTGAAGAACGACAGGAAGAAGCTCGATGCGGCGAAGGCGATCGACAGTCCGAACACGATCTGGATCAACCGCCGGAACCCACCGCTGGTGTCGCCAAAGGCGAGCGTGAGGCCCGTCACGATGATGATGATGACGGCGATGATCTTGGCGACCGGTCCCTGGATGGAGTCGAGGATCGATTGCAGTGGCGCCTCCCACGGCATGTTCGAGCCGGCCGCCTTGGCCGTACCGGTCAGCGCCGCCATGACCGCAGCCAGCACGATGCCTTGCCGGGCCGACAGAACCAGGCAGCGAAGACGTGCAAGCGGCTTTACAGAAAAGCGCAACGCAGGGACATGGCTCATGGCAGTTCTCCAGACAGGGACGAATGGGGGACCGGACGGGATGGCCGTGGCGAAGCCACGGCGTCACTGAGCTGGTAACCGCGCGCGTCGAAGCCGATGACGCGGGTGATGTCCTGGATACGCCGGCCGCGCCCGCGCCCGGCGATGAAGACGACGACGTTGACCGCCTCGGCGATCAGCGCGCGCGGCGGGGTCACGGCCACTTCGAGGATCAGTTGCTCCAGGCGCAGCAGTGCGCCGTGCGCGGAGCCGGCATGGACGGTGGCGATGCCGCCGGGATGCCCGGTGCCCCAGACCTTGATCAGATCCAGCGCCTCGCCCCCACGCACTTCGCCGACAATCACGCGGTCGGGACGCAAGCGCATCGTGGCGCGCACCAGTTCTGTCATCGACACCGCGCCAGGCAACGTGCGCAACGGCACGTGATCGCGCGCCGCGCATTGCAGCTCTACCGTGTCTTCGAGGACCAACACGCGGTCGCCGGTGGCGGCGATCTCCGCGAGCAAGGCATTGGCGAGCGTGGTCTTGCCGCTGCTGGTGCCGCCGGCAATCACCACGTTCTGACGCGCATGGACCGCCTCACGCAGGAACGCGGCTTGTTCGGCGGTCATCATGCCGTCGGTGATGTAGCGGTCGAGCGGAATCACGCCGGCCGCGCGCTTGCGCAGCGCGAACGCCGGCCCTGGCACCGCGGGCGGCAACACGCCCTCGAACCGCTCACCGGTCTCGGGCAGTTCCGCCGAGAGCAGCGGCTTGCCCGCGTGGACTTCGGCACGCACGTGCGCGGCGATGAGTCGGATGATGCGCTCGCCGTCGGCGGCCGAGAGTGCCGCGCCCATCGGCGCACGACCCGACGAGAGCCGATCGATCCAAAGCGTGCCGTCGGGATTCAACAGCACCTCCACCACGTCGGGGTCGTCCAACGCGGCAGCGATCAACGGTCCCATCGCCGTGCGCAGCATGCGCACACGCCGGTCCTGCGCGCAGGCCGCCGGGCTCAGGTCATGCGGCTGCGTGCTCACGGCACGTCCCCGTCGGCCGGCACCACCGAGGCGGCGGCATCGGCTTCGCGCCGCACGGTGTCGGGCTGGAGCTCCTCCACCAGGTCGTGCAGCAGGCTATGGCCGCGCAGCAGATGGCGACCCAGTTGCTCAACGAACTGCGTGAAGCGCGCCTTGCCCTGGGCGCGTGCCGCGTCCTGATGCACTTCGGGAACGGGCGTCGTGACCGTCAGGTAGTAGCGCACGTAGAGTGCGACGGTTTCGATCAGGATGGCCTGGTCGCGCTCCAGCCGTTCGTAATGGCGCGACAGCCGGTCCAGCCGCTTGGCGATGGCCGCTTCACGCTGATCGCCCGCGTCGGGTGACAGCCAGGAGGCGAGCGCCGCCGCGACGATCGACGACTTGGACACGCCTTTCTTCACGGCCAGCTCATCGAGCCGCCGCGCGTGCTCGGGCGCAATGAACAGATTGAGGCGGTACTGGCTCATAGCGCCATCCCGTCGCCGGGGTCGAGGGCGGCCAGCCGCGCGCTGCGTTGCAAGCGCGGATCGACGTGCGCGGGCATCGGCAACGGCAAGTCGTCGTCATCCAGCAGCGCCAGGTCGCTGGCCGGCGGTTCGCGTTCGGCGGCCTGGTGCGAGACGTCGGCCAGTTCGGGCTGGCGTCGCGGGCCGCCGTCATCGACCGCGCTGTCGTAGCCGCCAGGCGACATCCGCACTGACGTTGCCGGTACGGCAGGCATTGCCAGGCCGCTCCAATCGTCGGGACGCGAGGGCGGTACGTCGGCATAACGCCCGACGGACAGCGCGGGCGGCGGCAGCACGCGCCGTCGGAAATTGGCGTCGGCGTAATAGCGCAGCTTCGTCGCCTTGATCGGCGGCATACCGGACACCATCACCACCGCCTCGTCGGGTGGAAGCTGCATCACTTCGCCGGGCGTGAGCAGCGGACGCGCTGTCTCCTGGCGCGACACCATCAGGTGCCCCAGCCATGGTGCGAGACGGTGGCCGGCATAGTTGCGCATGGCGCGCAGTTCGGTGGTGGTGCCCAGCGTTTCGGAAATGCGTTTGGCCGTGCGCTCGTCGTTGGTGGCGAACGTCACGCGCACGTGGCAGTTGTCGAGGATCGAATGGTTCTGCCCGTAGGCTTTGTCGATCTGGTTGAGCGACTGCGCGATCAGGAAGCTGCGGATGCCGTAGCCGGCCATGAACGCCAGCGCCGACTCGAAGAAATCGAGACGGCCCAGCGCGGGAAACTCATCGAGCATCAACAGCAGCGTGTGGCGACGCGCAATGCCATCGCTGCCGTCGAGCGATTCGGTCAGGCGCCGGCCGATCTGGTTGAGAATCAACCGGATCAACGGTTTCGTCCTGCTGATGTCCGAGGGCGGCACGACCAGATACAGCGAGACGGGATGTTTGGAGGCGATCAGGTCGGCGATGCGCCAGTCACAGCGCGACGTAATGTCGGCCACCGTGGGGTCGCGATACAAACCCAGGAAACTCATCGCGGTGGACAACACGCCCGACCGCTCGTTGTCGCTCTTGTTGAGCACTTCACGCGCAGCCGAGGCAACCACGGGATGCGGTGCATCGCGCAGGTGCTTCGTCGTCATCATCCGGTGCAACGTCAGCTCGAACGGGCACGCCGGATCGGAAAGAAAATTGGCGACGCCGCGCAGCGTCTTGTCCTCGCCCGCATAGAGCACATGCAGGATGGCGCCGACCAGCAGCGCGTGACTGGTCTTCTCCCAATGATTACGTCGCTCCAGCGCGCCTTCGGGATCGACCAGGATGTCGGCGATGTTCTGCACGTCGCGCACTTCCTGCGCGCCGCGCCGAACTTCGAGCAGCGGGTTGTACGCGGCCGATTTCGGATCGGTGGGGTTGAACAGCAGGCAGTGCGAGAAGCGCGCGCGCCAACCGGCGGTGATCTGCCAGTTCTCGCCCTTGATGTCGTGAATGACCGCCGAACCCGGCCACGTCAGCAAGGTGGGAATCACCAAGCCCACGCCCTTGCCCGAGCGCGTGGGCGCAAAGGTCAGGACGTGTTCCGGACCGTCATGGCGCAGGTACTGGCGATCATGCAGGCCGATGAAAATGCCGGCGGGTTTGTCCAGGCCGGCCTTGCGGATGTCGCGTGCCTCGGCCCAGCGCGCCGACCCATACGTGGTCACCAGGCGCGATTGCCGCGCACGCCACACCGACATGCCGATGGCCACGGCCGCGGCCATGACGCCACTGGTTGCAGCGATGGCGCCGCCTTTGAGGAACAGGCGCGGCGCGTAGGCGTCGTACCAGTACCACCAGGGGAACAGTTGCCACGGGCGATAAACCGGAAGGCCAAGGCAATCGAACCAGGGCAAGCCAAGGCGTAGCTGGTAGCCCAAGTGTGCGGCGGTCCATTGGGTGGCAGCCCACGTTCCCGCGACCACGATGCCGAACACCGCCAGCACCTGGCCGAACAGCACACTCGTCCCGTTCATGCCAGACTCCGATTTTCACGTCCGTCATGCAGCCTTTACGCGCTGCATGGCCGTGAGAATCAGGGCCGCAATCCGTGCCGGTCAAAGACCGTTATGGCGAGGATGAAGATTGAAAACGCAAGATTTCAAGCAGGAAAAGAGCGCCGCGCGTGACGTCGCATTCACGCGCATCTGGACGTAGCAAGCAATCAATGTCGTGGCGTGTTGTTCGACCGACGATTCAGAACGTCGGCGGCTTTTTCGGTGGCGTGTACTTAGGGCCGTTGCCGTAGAAGAGGCGCCGCCGCGCGTCCGCCGCGTTATTGCATTCCGCGGCCCCTATCTTGGCGTAATCGTCGGCGCACTGCTTTTCGACCTCGCGCAAGTGATCAGGGTGTGCTGCCAGCGACTCCACCGTATCGATCGGCGCCGCCTTGCCGCACGCCACCAACAGCATGCACGCCATCACAACGGAAGCAGACTTTTTCATGACCTACCCTCCTGCCACAACGCGCCCAGCAACGGGCACAATCTCAAGGCTTGTCGCCTGAACTCGTTTCCAGTTCAGGCTTGACTCGCTCGATGAAATGCCGCAACGGCTCCGATGGCTCACTGTCGAGCCGCAGCAAATACGTGGTCAACATCACCGCACGCCCTGCGAGCGGGCGGGCCACGACATCGGGGTGGCGAAAATCCTCAATGCGTGTCGCGTTGATCAGGCCGATGCCGTAGCCGGCTGCCACCAGCGCCAGCAACATGTCGGTCGTGCTGACATGGTCGGCGACGATCGGCTCCGCGTCCACCTTCCGCAACACGCTTTCGATCTGGCGCGCACACCCTTCGCAGACTTCCGGGTGGCAGAGCACCAGCGGGTAGCGCAGCACATCCGCCAGCGGAACACGCTTGTAGGTCAGTAACGGATGACGCGCGGGTATCGCCGCCACCAGGGGATCGTGCCATACAGGCTCGGTAAGAAGGCCATTCCCGACGTTCGCCGACTGAGCAAAGCCCACGTCGTACAGATCGCCGCGCAATCCCTTGACCTGTTGTGCGAAGGGAATCTGGAACAAACGGATGTCCACCTCCGGTTCCTCGGCACGGCTCTGCGCCAGCAATGCCGCTAGACGCGACGGCACGATGCCGTCAGAAACGGCAATGCGCAGCGTCCCGCGATAACCGTTTGCCGCCGCCTTGACATTGACTTTGGCCTGATCGAGCGCGGCGAAAATGCGTCGCGTGTCTTCGAGAAAGACTTGCCCGGCCCAGGTCAACCGGGTGCTGCGGGTGGTGCGTTCGAACAGCCGCACGCCGAGGCTCTCTTCCAGTTCCTTGATCGCCCGCGAGAGGGGCGATTGCTCGATATGCAGCCGTTCGGCGGCACGCGCGAAATGTAACTCTTCGGCAACGGCGAGGAAGCATCGTAGGTGGCGGATGTCCATCATCGTCCTCTCAGACGGCGCACTTACCCGTGAATCCAAAAGGAGCAGCCGACTTGATTTGCAGGCGTTTGATCCCCGTATCACACGGCGTTTTGGCGCAGGGCGGTCGCCCGTCCGGCGCGATGGCCGAGCGTTCAATCCCTTACGTCTGCACGTCCCTCGGCGGTGACTCGGTAGAAGAAGCCCATAGCATCAGCTTCCTCGCACCGAGTGTTTCGCGAAATCCGAAGTGTGTTGCCCCAACCATCGAACCACGCGATAGCGGTAGGCCGACGGCGAGGCATGGGCGGCCGTCATCTTCGCAAGCCTGGCGGCTGTATCGACGATCGCAACGCGTCCGGCGGTGTGTGTTGCAGTCGGCGCCGCCGAACGCACGCTGCTTGGAGACAATGTCGCCCCTGCTCCGACGGCGCAGATCCCTCCCCTGCCGAGCCCAGCCTCGTTGTTCTCATGGGGATGCCGCGGGCGCGCGGCCGTGGCGAGACGCCCCTGGCTTTTCGACAAAAAGGACGGGAACACCTCCGTGCTGGCAATACCGACCTGCGGGCAGTCCGACCCTCTTTCTCTCCGCGATCCCGCCTGGGGGGGCAACGTGAGACACAAGCATTGGAGTCACTATCCGGGCAACTCTATCACTGCTAGTTTTATCTATCGCCGATAGAAAATCAATTATGACGAAGATACGACGCGACCAAGTGGTCAGCGCGGCCCTTGAGCTACTTGACGAGTTGGGGCTGGACGCGCTGTCGACCCGACGCCTGGCACAAAAACTGGGGGTCGAGTCGGCCTCGCTCTACTGGTATTTCCGAGACAAGTCGACGCTGCTGGCGGAGATGGCCGCCGCCGCGCTGGCAGCGCGTCAGACGCTCGGCGTTCCCGCGGATCCGTCGCAGTGGTCGACCTGGTTTACCGACAACGCGCGCAACTTCCGCCGCGTGTTGCTGGCGCATCGGGACGGCGCACGCCTGCATGCCAGCACACCGGTAGGCTCCGACGACCTCACGCGCAACCGACCCCAAATCGCCTATCTGGTAGGGGCCGGCCTGACACACGACGAGGCCAGTATGGCTTTATTTGCCGCCAGTCAGTTCACGATCGGATGCGTGCTGCAGGAGCAAGCTCATGGCGACGAAAAGTTCGGCTCGCTTGCCACGCGCGCATCGGCTACACCGCCGCCTACCGGCCGCAACACGGCGAGCGAGCGGGTCGATCCCGAGGCTGCTTTCGAGTTCGGACTCGCGTTGATGGTCGATGGTCTGCGCGGCCGGGTGGCCTCCCGCGCGCGACGCTGAACACCGTCGACACGCCGGCTGCGCCCCCGCGCTCTTGGCTGAGTAGGCTTCAGCGCAGGTGCTTGCGCGATGTGCACTGCGTGCGCGACAACCTAGCCAACGCCGGGAACACGCTGCCGCCCCATCTCCCAAGACACCGCGCCGCCGCGTAGCGTCGCGGCGAGCGGCTGTCCCAGCCGCTGTTCGATCACCGGCTTCCACGGCACCAGCGAGAAACCCATGCCGTCGTCAAGCATCGCGTAGCGCCCGCTGGCGAGCATGACGGAGCGTCGGTAGATGCCTGACACGCGTTGTCCGTCGGCCACGGGTCGATGCACCAGGCCGGTTTCGGCGGTGATGTCCTGCGCCGCCTTCTCCAGCTCGCGCCCGCGCAGCGTTGCCAGCAGGTTGCGCGCGAGGACGATGCGCTGACCACGCCGCTCGGCCAATCCCTGTTCGGCCAGGAAGTCGGCGCGCTGCTGCATCGCCTGCTTGGCCTCCGCGCCAAACCCCAGGTCGCCCAACCCCTTGCCGCCACCGATCAACTGCTGATCGAGCCAGGTGGCGCCGATCACACGGGTTTGCCGCTCAATAGGTAGGTGCGATTTCAGCGCCACCGCCACGCCGCCGCCCAGACGCTGCGCGTCGTACTGACGGCCCCGTTCGGCCAGGTCGCCTGGCACCTGCCAGACGCCTTCGGCCACACGCTCCACGATGCCGGCTCGGCGCAGGGCTTCCAACCGACGCACGTGGGCGGCCACCACCTCGCGCGGGTCGCGATCGGGCGTGGCCTGGCCCTGCGCCACGGCCAGGTGATGATCAGTGCGGTACACACCTTCGACGGCCAGTGCGGCGATGGCCCGATCAGCGGCGCGCACGTCGGCCGACCCCTTCACTTCCACCACGGCGCCGGTCGGATACTGCTCCAGTTCCGACCGTGACGGCAGCGCGACGTAGTGTGCCTTACCGTCCGTGCCATCGACGATCAGGTAGCCCTTGTCGTACAGCTCGTCGGCCAGCCCTTTGCCAACGACGCGGCCCACGATGGCGCGGTCATTCTCGCCGGCCTGGAACACGGCCAGTTCGCGCTGTCGGCCACTCATAGCCCGTTGCATGGTGCGGATGATGTCGCCGCGTTCACCCATCGCCCGCAAGGTCGATTCCGCGTCGGCATGGATAGCCCACGTGCCAGGCTGTTGCTCGGTCGCCAGGCCCATCTGCTGCAAGCGTTGCAGGCGACCGATCAGCATCTGCCGGCGGCGCTGCAACCGGGGGTCGGCCAACGTCTCCGGTCGCACCCGACCGTCCACGGCCTCGTGCTGCAAGGTGCGATCCAGACCCGTCCAGCGCTCCTGATCAACCTCGCGCTGCATAGTGCGCTGCATCTCCAGCTCAGTGCGCGGCCCCAGCCACTCAGTCGCCAGTTCCGATGCCCGGAGGCGCATCCCCTGAGCGATGTAATCGCGGGCGATGATGAGGTCTTTGCCGGTGTCGTCCTTGCCACGCAGGACGACGTGCGTGTGCGGGTTATCGGTGTTCCAGTGATCGACTGCGACCCATTCCAGCCGTGTGCCGAGATCTGCTTCCATGCGCGCCATCAGGTGCCGGGTATAGGTGCGCAGGTCGTCGAGCTGTTCGGCGTCCTCGGGTGAGACGATGAAGCGAAACTGGTGACGGTCGTCGGCGCCGCGTTCCCTGAACGTAGCGAGGTCAGCGGTGTCGGTCGCAGGTCCGTAGGCGTGCCCTGCCCCGCCATGGCGATCGACGCCTTCACGCTCGATGTAGCGCAGGTGCGCGTCGGTCGAGCGTCGCCCGGCTTGTTTCAGGTTGACCAGCCGCGCCTTGATCGTGACACGCCGGGCGTTCGGTATGAGCGAGCGCCCGGCAAAGCGCGCCGCCACATGGCCACGCCCGAGCCGGGCGCCGGGCCGCTGGCCGGCCTTGCGGATCGTGTTGCCGGCCCCCACGCCCGCCTTGCCGCTCTGGCGCAACACCCGGTTGATGAAAGCGTCGCCGCGATGCCGGGGAACCCCTGGCCGGACGCGGAAGCGATCGTCGTCGCCGCTACGCATGAGGCCGCTCCATCGAAGACGGGCGCAGTCCGGCGTGCGAAGCACGCGCTTTCACCCATGCCGACGCGGCATAGCGTGCGCTCGCGGCACGCCGCGGCATCAGGCGCGTGCCGCGCCACCCCCATGTGCAGACTGACTTTTCGCGCCACGCAGTGCCGCGACCTTTTATCTTGCCCTGCGCCTTGGACCTGCGCTGTCGCTCCGGTCTGCGGCGCACCGGCGGCGCAGCGCAACGCGCTGCATGACCGCCGGCGAGCGCCGGCCATGCCCTTGGCATGGCGCGCTCGGGGCAAGCCGTCTGCACAAGGGAAGACGCCACCCCATGCCACGCGTCGTAGGGCACAAAGGCATCCGCACGGTCTGCATGACGGCACGATGCGGAACTGCGGAACCACACGCCGGATGGCACGGCGATACGCAGCACATCGTCAGCCTTCATCGGCGTGGCTCCAGCCACACCGGATGCGCGATGCCTAATACGGCGGATGCCTTGACCGGCCCAAAATAGCGGCTGTCGAACGACGCCGGGTTGGTGGTGCTCAGCAGAAACAGTTCACCCGCTCGCAGACGTCGACACTGCTGCCAAGATGGCAGGCGTCGGCCCATGCCGTCGGCACGCAGCACGTCGGCCACCGGTGTGCCGCCGATATGCACCGTACCGTCAGACACACACACCCACTGGGGTGCGATGGCCGCGACTGGCTTGAGCAGCGGAATGCCCCTCGGCAGGTAACCGCGTCGCGCGGCCAGCGCCGCCGCATCACCCGGCAATGACACCAACACAAGGCTACCGACGTGTGGTGCGTCGCTGCTGCGTCTGTGCGGATCGACCCGATACCAACCGATCGCCACGCTGCCGGACGGGTTGTAAATGAAGCGCGGCACGGGCGACACCCAGGACGCCCAGGCCAGCGCAGCAACGCCGCCGGCGGACAAGCCGGCGAGCATGAGGCGAACGTGCCGACGCGAGCGATGCGATAGTCCACCATGGGACGCCGACATGATTGTCATGACAACGCCCTCCCCGCCAGCCACGCCGCGTGCCGCGCGACGCTGTAAAGCGGCAATGGTCCCCGCGTCGCGAGGCGGTTGTTCAGCGTGCGCCAGTACGCCGGTGATGCCGCGCTCGGTGCGATGCCCAGTGCCTCAATCGCGTCAATGCACGACAGCGTTGCCTGCACTTGTCGTTCGCCTTCGGCGTGCAGCAGCAGTTGCGCGCCGGGATGCACGCCGGGAATGCGTTGCGCCGCACCCATCGACGTACAGGCTTGCATCACCATGAGTTGCCATCGCGTCGTGCCGTAATCGTTGGCCTCCCAGCGGATGCGGCAGAAGATCGACGCCGGCCAGAACGCGGCCACGCGCCGCCAGCGATCGCGCTGCACGTAATAGGCCGGCTCACCGAAGCGCAGGTAGAGGTTGATCCGATGCGCGACGTAGGCGAGCGAGACACGCGTCAATACGTCGCCACCGCACCGGCTGGCGAGCGCAATGAAAGATGGTGCAGACGGCTGTTCCGTCGCAGCGGTGCGGTGCGTGTTCATGGCGTGTGCTCCGGGAACTCTCGCTCCAGCAGCGCGCGCAACAGTTCGGCCACGGTGACACCTTGCGTGAAGGCTGAAACCTTGATGCGCGCGCGCAGCGCGGGCGTGATGTCGAGCGTCAGGCGTGCGGTGTAGAGGTCGCCTCGCTGAAGCGCGTCGCCGTCGCCCTGGCGAACCCACGCCTCGGCGTGCGGGTTCGCCGGCGGACGCGCGCCGATGGCGATGCGCTTGCCGTGGGTCGTGCTCATGGTGACCACCGCAGCAGTTCATCGGTGAGTGCGGCGATCTCGCGCGCGGCGGCGCTGTCAGGCGCCGTCTCGCGTGCGAGCCGCCCGGCGGCCACGCTGTCGGCGAACACGATGCGCTGATGCACTTCCGAGCGCAGTGCGGGTAGCGGTTGTTCGGCGAGCGCGCTGCGCGCCTCGCGGCCAATGATCGTCGTGCTGACGCGCCGGTTGATGACGAAGGCCGCGCGTAGCGCTGGCCGAAACACTTGCGCTTCACGGATCAGTGCCACCATCTCGGCCGACGCCCACAAGTCGTAGGGGCTGGGCTGCACCGGGACCAGCACCCGGTCGGTCGCCAGCAGCGCCGAGCGCGCCAGCGCGGCGATGCGTGGCGGGCCGTCGATGACGACGTGATCGCTGCGTCGCGCGAGTTCGGGCGCCTCCTGGTGCAGCGTCTCGCGTGCGAGCCCGACCGCGCTGAACAGTCGTGGCAGTCCCTGCTGACTTCGGCGTTGCGTCCAGTCCAGCGATGAACCTTGCGGGTCGGCATCAAGCAGGATGACCGATTGACCGCGCATCGCTAGCTCGCCGGCGACGTGCGTGGCAAGTGTGGTCTTCCCGACGCCGCCTTTCTGGTTGAGCAAGGCGACGATCATGGCGCGGGCCGCCCTGCTGCAAAGCCGACCTTCCTCTGCTGCGCAAAAAGCAGTGGCTTTGACCTGTCAGCGGTTGTCCACCGCGACGTCGTGGCGCTACTACCAGTTAGTGCCTCTAAGTTAGAGACGTTAGAGGGCGCGCAAACCCGCGCCGCTCTTGGATTTGCAGCAGATGCGTACGCCTGATAGCACGAGGGTCGTACTCCCGATAGCACGAGTCGCGGTGCGCCTGATAGCACGAGACTGTGCACCGCTTGTCCACGCGTTATCCCCGTGCCGTGACCGGCACGGGCCGGAAAGTGAGCCATTCGGTGCCATCGTCCGGTAGGCGTTCGATGTGCAGCACGTAACCTGGAAGCGACTGCCGCGCCACCAGGGCGCGCAGGTCGTAGGCAAAATCCGAGTAGCGCGTGGCGCTGCCGGATTTGCGATACAGGTGCCGGAAATCGAACCGCCAGCCGCCGGCCTGGCGCCCGCCGTGCTTGCGCACCAGCCGATAGAGCCAACGTTCGAGCCCACCGGTGAGGCGAAAGTACGCCGGGTCGATGGTCAGCACGAGCGCGGCATCGAGCACGCCCGCGTAGAACCAGTCGGGCAGGATCAGTTCGATGCCCAGCGGCGAGCCGCACGCATCGGCACGCTCCTTCCACTCGTTGATCCACGAGAAGCGATGCAGCCGCCGGCCGGTCATCTCGCGGATGGACGTGGCCACCGTAGTCGATTGCAACCGATCCAGTGCAGCCTTCAGGCGCTGGTAGTCGCGCCGCGACGTACCGCGCCCGATGAAGCGCAGGATCTCGTAGGGCGTGGCTCGCATCAACCGCGAGGTCGGAATACCTGCATCGCGGGCTTCGACGATCTGACTCGCGGCCCAGATCAGGATGTCCGCATCCCAAATGGTGGCGATGCCGTGCTCGGTCGTACCCTCCACCCGAATCGTCACGCCACCGGCGCGGAAGTCGATCGGCGTCGTGCGTCGTGACTTCGCCAGCGAGAAGAACGGGAAGGCCATCAGGTCCTGGCTGTCGCGTGGCGCCATGTCGCCTGGCAGCGCGCGGAACAGCGCAAGCTGCTCGTCCACTGGGGAGGATTGCCGCAGGGGCGGCAGCGATGGGCGAGACATGGCGATGGCCGCCCGCGGGTGGCCGGTCAGCGCGCACGGCTGTCCGCCGCGTGGCGCTCGGTGTACTCCGGATCGGACGTGGCCTCGAAACTGTGCTGGTCAGCCCAGGCATCGAGGTCCACGGCGGCGTACATGACACGCCGGCCGAACTTGCGAAAGCGCGGGCCGCCACCGATGACACGCTGCTTCTCCAGGGTGCGCGGCGAGAGTCGCAGATACGCTGCGGCTTCGTCGTTGGTCAGGTAGCGCGGCGACTGAGCAGCTGTTGCGGCGGGTTGCTGGGTAACCACATGAGCGGCAGAGGGCCGCACGGGAGCGGGTCGCATGGGGTGAGCCTCCATCGGTTGAGAGCGCCGACCGCCATGGCGCGGCCGTATGGGGGCAGTCTCGGAAAAGGCCGAGGGATTGCTCAGGGACGTTTCGCAGACCGGCGCAAACGTCCCTGTGCGATCGGTGGGTACGGGAGTAGGCGCCAGTAGCCACCACGCATCAGCAGCACGCCGCGCTGGGCAAGCCGGCGCACACGCGCGCGCAGCGCGCCGTCGGCGTGCCAGTCGGCTGCGACGGCCGCCCGCCCAACCAGGGCCTCGGCCACTGCACGCAACGTGGCGCCCGCCAGCGTGCCGTCCAGCGTTTGCAGCGTATGTAGCTCAAGGAGCGCCGCGCGGCCTAGCCGCGCCCGGCTCCACGCCCACGACGACGCCGAGCTCTCCACCCGCGGCAGTGGATGGCCATGGTGGAGCGCGTGAACATAGGGCATACCGTGTTCCAAGGTCGGGGCGAGTGCGACGCGTCGCCAGCCCCCCGGCAGCCACACGGTCAGTGACAGATGCTGGCCATCATGGAACAAGTGCTTGTGGCCGGGCATGCACCACAAATCGAAGCGCACCGCGCCAGCCGCTGGTGCCAAGTCGGGGTGGAGCTGTATCGCGCCGGCCGGGTCGGGACACCAGGCCGGATATGCATCGCGTGCATCCAGCCTGGGGTTCTCCAGTCGGCATAGGCCCCAGCGGTGGGCAGCGGCGGCGGCGCTGGCACGGCGGCGATGGTGCCACCAGTCGCGGCAGTAGTCCGGGTTACGGCGCAGGTATTCCCAGGCGAGCGCCGGTCCGTCAAGGTGCGGTACGTAAAGGTAGGCAGCGCTGGGGTGCCAGGGTTCAGGCGCATCGGTCATCGCACGGGCTTCCCTTGGTGACGGGACATCGCCGCAAGCGGCCCGCCGTGCGGTCAACCAGGCATCATGGCGATGGGCCATTTGCTTGGGAAGATCAAGACCGTTTGGCTCCGGCTTATGGCCTGACGCGTCCGGGTACGACGGCCGCGCGCACCGCGTTGCGTGCGTGGCACTCGGTAGCGTGCACAGAATCGGCCACGCGATCGCGACTTTTTCAGCCAGGAACGCCGCGTGATCGTGCAGCAATCCTGATTGATGCCGACCCGGTCTCAGGTAAGACCGAAAACGCCACCATGCGCCCGGCTTAGTGGTGACTGGCCGGCGCCGTCATCGATCAGTCGACGATGGACCCGTTGAGTTTCGCCAGTCGCGCGTAATCCGACAGGCGGCGCGCAGCGCGGAAGAACTGGTCCCGCAGCACCGGGCGATTCGATGGGCCGACGATCGTGGCGAGATCCGACAGCCGGACGGTGCCCAGCTCGGGCATGCCGATGCCGACATCGCATAGGCCCCAGGCGGTATCCCCGTCTGTGGGATCGAGCGCGGCCAGCAGCCAGGTCGCATGCGCGTCCGGGGTGAACAGGCGCACGATGGGCATCGGATCAAAGCCCTCCGTCACGGCGCGGGCTCGACCATTAGCCAGCAACGCCGCGCGCTCCTCGTCGGTGATGAGCGCATTCATCGTCTGGACCCCCCGCAAAGATCGCTCCCTCGAAGGATCGCCGCCATTTGTGTCATGGCTGATACGGCACCACCCGCAGCCTCCGGCGAGCCTACGCTTTTGCACGGATACGCGTCTCTACCGATCCGGCTTCGTGCTTCCGCGCAAAGGCCCAGATACGCATGGCCACGTATCCGTCAAAGCGCACACGTGCAAAGGCGGTCGTGTGGAAATCCGTAACGCCACCAAAGCGGCTTCCCGGATCGGCGGCGATCCACGCAAACGGATCAGCACAAACCCACGGATTCAGACAACAGCAGGGGCCCCGCCGCGTACGTCATCTCGGCCGACGCAAAAGCGCCGATCGAGGGTCACAGACAGATGAAAGCCGCACGGCCTGGCTAGTCTTTTTCCATGCCGCGCCGATGTCGTAGCCGCCGCCCTGCGGAACGCCGGCGCGTTTTCGCTGGCTTTGCCATTGGAAACAAAGTCGACCTTGACGAGGAGCGTCAGGGTGCGAATCGTGCCGGCGACGTTATGGTTCTGGGCGTGACAGATTCACCCACGTCGGCCCCCTCGCCGACGTTGACAGTGGTTACCTGATGGGTCGGCGCTCTGCGCTGGACGAGTCGCCCGGTGGCCTAGCACGCTATGTCTTTTTTATGCGTCTGATATGCAGCAGCACGAATAGCTGAGACACGACCAGCCAGAATACAAATAACTTTCTCTCTTGGTCATATTCACCATAAATCACAACAATGGTTGCGGTGGCTCCCACCGTCCAAAGAACCGCGAGCATTTCCAGGAAGAGAATCCGCTTTAGCGTCAAATATATTGCTGTACGCACTAATTTTGCTTCTCGTTCAATTTTTCCGTGCCGGCGGCACCCGCTACATCTCCGACTCTGCTAAATTGCGACGCTGTCGCCTGTAGTATTCCCGGCTTCGATGCAGTGCTGCCCACTGCCCGGGTAGTGTCGGCGATCGTTGTTCCGATTCCTGGCGCTGTATTGACCGCCGCTTTTGACATATCGTTCATGGCACCATTGGCTGCCGCTCCCGCGAAGTCACCTGCGGCCGCACTTATGCTTGAGCCAAGGACACTGCCAACAATGTTGGCGCCAGCGGCGTTGAGCGCCGCTTGGCCTGATGGTTTTTTTCCGTTTGCAACATCACCTGCGGCAGATGAGGCGAACCCAACAGCGCCGGATACCGCCGCCTGGCGCAATACAGCCTGTGTGGCCGTGATAGTGCCGGCTGCCGCGGCACCCGTCAGTGCTGCTCCGCTGCCTCCGGTTATCGCTCCACTCACCGCTGAAATGGCAACTTCTGTTTTGTTTATAGGTTGGTTCGGATGGAAATATTTTTGGACGCCTATATCAATCCCACCCCCGACCAATGCCCCCGCCAAGGCAATCTCAGCGATGCAGCCATCCCATATGCAGCGCCCATCCGGATCGGTATGGTTAATTGGATTGTTGTTGACGTAATCATAGCGGTTGAAGTTAAAGGTGTTCGCTACGGTCGGCGTAACGGGATCCACGCTTAAAAAGCGACCCGTTGCAGGGTCATAGTATCTGTGCTGCATGTAAACAAGGTTCGTCTCAGGATCGTCCACATGTCCGGTGTATCCAGGCCCATTTGGTGGCGTACCTAACGCAGTTGTTCCGTATGGCGTGTAGTCATACGTAGCGATGATGTTGCCTTTGGCATCCGCTTCCGCCAAGGGCGTACCTTGGGGGTCGGTATATACGTAAGTAACCGTGCCAATTTGCTGCGCGTGTAACAACCCGCTCGTTACGAGTGCCAGCATGCAACAAACGAAAAACGCTGCTCGACTGATAACCATTCCGTTGCCCCCTGTCCATTGCCCGCACCGACATGGCGGGTGCGTCATCCTGATGAGAACAATAATGGCAGGAAGCGTCAAGCTCTTGGAGGAAAGAGACGGATTGACCTGCGCCTGCCGTTCCAAGACATGCGTAAGATAATTGAGAACAATAGTTGCAGTGGCCCCATCGCCCACGTGTCCTGCCACACCTATATGAGGTCGGTGAAGCGCGACCAGAAAAGCCAGACCATGCACAAACTGGCCAAGCTTTGCGAGGTCATGGAAGTGCGTCCGTTGACGCTTGTGACGCTGGCCCATGCCGGCGACAGCACGTGCAAAGCCGATCAGCTTCTGGCGCAGATATGAGAAGAACTCGTGGCGATCCTTGGGTACATTGAAAAATGAGTCGCCCTTAGCCAAAAAGCTGATAATTGGCGTCACTCATCCACTTCTACTCAGATCCAGGAGAACTTGCTATGGCCCTGCGAGTGACCTTCGACACCAATGTTTTAGACTTGGCGTGTCGGCCAGAGCGATTCCCCAAAGACGCTCGACAGCCTCAATTGCAGAAGGTGCGCGACGCACTTCTAGCCAAAAGCATTCAAGGCTTCTATTCGGTCACGATGCTGACTATAGAAGGGATCATGCGCAAAGATCGGGCCAGAGTTTTTGCTGGCACGACACTCAAACAAGAACCGGAGCAGATTTCTGTTACAAAGAACGCGGACCTTCCCGAAGCGATCCGGAAAAAAGTAGGAGGGGCTGATATTGAGACCGTCAAGGTTAACTACGTAGTCGATCAGCCTCGCACGCCACTACATCCAGAAGTCATTGCTCGGATAAACGCCGCAAAAACGCTAGGCGTCGGTGTACTTAAAGCTGTTCCTCGAGTGGGCGCATTCGACATCAAGGATCCAGATGGAGAGTTCTATCTTGCCAATGGAGAGGGCGACGCAATGCGTACTTGGATAAACAAAATCCACGAAGTAGCCAGAGCTGTTGAACACCGAGGATTGGGCATTGCACAAGTAAAAGCACTTGGCGGGACTATGGCCTCCGGTCCGGACGAACTGTGGTTCAGTGCGCTCGAAAACGCCAAAGACGTTCATCAAGAACGCGCTGTCGAGCGCGCCTTCAGCGAATGGGCCGATGGAGACTCCATCGCTGCACACATCGCTTATGGTCTTGATATTTTCTGCTCGGCAGACGTCGGCAACAGCAATGCAACAAACTCCATTCTTGACCCTACAAATCGGGCATGGTTGACGGCAACTTATGGCGTCCGATTCATGACCTTTGACGACCTTCTAGCCACACTCCCGTAGCGGCGCGAAGCACAACCGTTTGCGTACCTTGTTTTGCCGAGCGTTCTCGAAGGCGCCCCGCCGCAATGGGCGGGGCGCGGTCGGCGGCGATCAGTCCGCCGGTTGTGGCTTGCTGCGCGACCAGATCAGGTCGTGCGTGCCGTCCTCGTTCTCGATCAGGCGCGCATAGACTGTGGCCGGAAACGAAGGATCGTCGAGGGTCACGGACACGTAGGGCCGTCCGGCCTCGCTGGTCTTTTTCCATGCCGCGCCGATGTCGTAGCCGCCGGCCGCCTGGATGCGGAAATCCGGCGCGTTTTCGCTGGTTTTGTCGTTGGGAACAAACTTGACCTTGACGTTGAGCGTCAGGGTGCGAACCGTGCCAGCAATACTGTCGTTCTGAGCGGTGAATGTGCCGATGTTGGCCATGATGCTTTCTCCTTTCGGGTTGAACAAGGTCGCGCCAGTGCGTCCTTGTTGTGATCCGGCCGGCGGAGGGTGGGCTGGCCGCACCGCGTAGCGGGCGCAACAACGTGGAGCACCTCGAAGCGAAAAGAATTTGCCGCGCGAGGAAGCCGCGCAGCGGCGGGGAAATTGTTTTCGCTGGAAGGTTGCGGCCATGAAGCCCAAGGCGCAGCCGCGCCCCCGCCAGGATTCACAACAAAGCGAGGACGTACGGGCCGACCGCCCCCCGAAAGGAGACAGGGCCGACTCCGCATCTCCGCATGACGGCTTCGCCGGCTTGTACCCTGACGCGGGCAAGGCCCACCGCAACGAGAAGGGCGACAGCGGAAATGCCGCTGCCGCAACTTGCGACCTCGTACGTGAGGCGTGGCGTGGACGTTCCATAAAGCAAGGCCGGTGAGCGTGTCCGTGAATCGTCCTTCGTGACGTAAAAGCGACGAACCGCCAGCGTCGGAGACGGCACGCTTTGGCGCAACCTGCCGCGGCAAGCCATGGCGTAGCCCATAAAGCCCGCCCATTGCGGCGGGGCGCCATCGACACCTTGCCCGTGCCAGCGGGCACCAATCGCCGTGCCGCGCGCAAGGCACTTGTGCGCTCGCCCCGTCGCCGCCTGGTCGAAGGCGGCGACGGGGCGGTTTTTGCGGGGGACGTTGAAACCGGGCGCGGCACACTTGCCGCGCCCGGTTGGGAAAAGACCCCGGCGCGACGCGCCGGGGTCCTGCTGCACCATCATGCGGTCTGCGGATGGGTGTTCCCCTCCTCGATCACATCGTCGGATGGGTGGACTTTCTCAGTCTCAGCCGGGCCGCCCACCGGCTCCGTGTGATGCTCGGTCTGGAACACCGCAGGCATCCAGCCGGTGCCCTCGGCCAGCCGTTCGGCTTCGCTGGCAATATCGCCCTTTTTGAGCTTCGACAGGCGGGTGGCGTGCGCCGGGGCGTACTGCCCGACGGCTTCCAGAATCGCGGCCTTCGGTACGTGCTGGAAATAGCCTTCGGCGGTCGGCTTCCACCACGCGGCCATATCCAGCCCCACGGCTTGCGCCAACGCCACGCCGGGCTGGTGCGGTGTGGCACGGGGCGTCACCACATCCACGGTAGATGCCACACAAACGGCCAGCAGTCGCACCAGTTCGTCTTGCGACTTCGCCCGCAGCACGGCGAACAGGTCCGCGCTGTCCTGCGGCAACGCCTCGCCCGCGCTCCCCTGCAATGCGCGCAGTGCCACGGCGGCAGGCGATTCCGATACATCCGGTGCCATGCCCTCCAGCCGGTCCTGCACGCCCAGGCGCACGCCGAGCGGCAGGCCGTCGCCGTAGACATCGGGCTGCAAGACGGTCTGCACCATGCCATGCACCAGCGCGGCCAGTGCCACGTGCGGATGCCGCGCGACTTCGATTTGCAGCGCCGCCGTGCGGTGCGCGCTCAACCGCTGCGCCAGCCGGTCGGACAGGCTGGCGGCGACCTTGACCGGTTCCGCGTCCCCGTATGTATCGTCATTCGCGGCCTTACTTCCGGCGAATCCTTGCCGTAGCCGCTCCAACGTACGCAGGGCCTTCGCCTCGGCTTCGCGCAGGAAGCCGCGATGAATCACGGCTTCACCCTCGCGGCCAAGTGTGACGATGGCGCCGGCCACCGCGCGCACGTCCGGGGCATAGTCCTGCAAGGCGTCCTCGATGCCTTTCAGTTCACCGGCCACCTGTTCGCGCCGCGATTCCAGCGCCTCGACCCGACCCTCATCCTCGGCGTCGTAGGCGTCTTCCAGTTCGGCATCGATCTTGTCGAGCCGGCTTTGCAGCGAGGCGACGCGGCGGGCTTCGCGGGTGTTCGGCTCACGCCGCTGACGCGGTGCGCTCTGGAACGCCTGTCGATCGGCAGGACTCATGTGGGGCACGGCTTCGACCCACGCCCAACCCTCGCGGCGCACGTCCTCCGCCATCGCGTCCAGCCTGCCACGTACCAGTGTCTCCAACAGCGCGGTATCGGTGAGGTAGGTACCCGCATCGCCTGCCGCGAACAGGTCGCGACGAATGCCACCGCCCGCCTTCAGGTAGTTGGAAAGCCCCGCGAAGCGCACCAGTGGATCGGTGGCGTCAATTTCGCGCTCGGTCAGGCGCTCGCGCAGCGCCGCGGCCCCGCGCTGCCACTCTGGCGCATCGTAGAACGCGGCTTCCTGCGCGGCGTGGTCGTCAGTGATGGTCAGGGCCATCAACTGTTCCAGCGTCACGCCACCGGTGCGGTAGTCGGCCAGCAGGCGCGGCGAGACGTTAGCGAGCTTCAGGCGGCGCTGCACGACCAGCGGGGTCACACCGAAGTCGGCGGCAATGTCCTCGATGGGACGGCCTTCCTTGACCAGCGCGGCGAACGCCGCGAACTGGTCGGCAGGGTGCATCTGCTCGCGCAGCAGGTTCTCGGCGAGGCTGACGGTGCGGGCCGAGGCATCGGGCACCAGCAGACACGGCACGTCATGGTCAGCGGCGATGCGCTTTTTCTTCGCCAGCAGCTTCAGGGCCGTGAGGCGGCGATCCCCGGCCACCACTTCGTACTGCTCGTCGTTGGCGGCGAGAACGACCACGAGGTTTTGCAGCAGGCCGACGCGGGCAATGCTCGCAGCCAGCTCGGGAATGGACTGGCGCGGGGTGGTGCGTGCGTTGCGCTTGGAGCGGCGTGGCAATAATTGCGAGAGCGGCACCAAGATCAGGTTCTTGGTCGGGTCGGCCACTTCCAGCGGCGCGGCGCTCTCGATGGTACGAGCTTCAGGTTGGATAACGGCATTCATGGGATGACTCCTATAGTTGGGGTGCAGCAGCGAGAGAAGCGGCAAGGGCTGCTGCCCGCCCCTGCCGCGTGGGATTCAGGCTTTCAATTGGCGCAAGCCATCGGCCAGCAACCACAGGGCACGATTCAGGCGGATGTCGTTGTCGATGCCCTGCACGGGGCGGGTGCGTTGGCGGCGACCGCTGGCGCTGCGACCCATCAGGCCACCGTGCACGAGGTTTTCCTGCGTACGGTTGAACACGCTCCACAGGTCGCGGCGGTCGTCGTCGTCGCGGCGCGGCATCAGGATTTGCGATGCCGTGATAGGCGCGGGTTGATCCTCGTCGTACTTCAACGCCAGCGCCGCGCGGGCGAACACCTCCGATTCCCCGCCGTCCAGCGTGATGGCCTGCATGGCATCGCGGGATGCCTGTGCCCGGTCGAAGCCGTGCAAGACTTCGTAAGCGCCTTCGATCACCTGCCCGGCCACATCGCCCTTGTGGGGGACCCGCACGTCCGCCACGGTGTCGCCGCAAACAAGGCCGTTCTGGCACACGAAGCGAAACATGCCGGCGAGCATCTGATAGCTGCTCGTCCCGTCGTGGGAGTTCAGCAGGATGATTTCGTTGGCTTCGCACCCGTTGATCTGGCTGGCATGGCGCAGCCGGATCATGTGCTTGGTGAAGTCGCGGCGGTCGTCGTGACGCACACGGGTCTGACACACCATGAAAGGCTCAAACCCGTTACCGCGCAGCTTCCGCAGCACGCTGGCGGTAGGGATGTAGCTATACCGTTCCGAACGGCTTTCGTGCGGGGCATCCGCGAAGATGGACGGGGCCACCGCGCGGATTTGATCGTCGGACAACGGATAGTCCGAGCGCAGCACCGGGGAACGGGAAGCGAAACGGGAGGCAAGTTGCATGATCGTTCTCCTGACAAGGTTTGCTGTTCAAACCCCACCGGATTCCTAGATTCGGAGCCCGCTTTGGACTTCCGGTGGGTCGGCGCGGAGACCTGGGCCGGCCTCGTTGCCACCGTCTTTCCTGAGTTCATCGCCCGCGACGGTCAGGAGCGCGCGGACGGGTGCCGTCAAGGAAACAAGCGCAGGGGTGGTGCGGCCCGCAGGCGCAGCCGAGGACACGGCCCTGCGCGCCTTGACGGCACACGGCCGCGGGCTACAGTCGCGGACAAGGTGATGAACTCAGGAAGGGCGGATCGACAGGCAAAGGCCGCTGTGTTGGCGCAGACCCACGCAAGCGAAGCGCGCAGGCCCGGATCTCAGAGCCGGGCCGAAGGCCGCGCGGGCGCCGCCGGCACAGCAGGGATAGACCGCAGGGCTTTTCCCCTGGAGGGCAAGTATTAGCGCGCTGCGCCAAGCACGCGAAGACATCGGCAGCGAACGCAGCAGAATAAAGCGCGTCGCCCCGGAGGGCGACGCGCCGGATGGTGCCGCGCAATCAGTTCGCCGCCCGTGCGCTCAGCGACTGCAACTCCTCGATGACGCCGGGTTCGACGAACACGCACGGCTGGTTGGCCGCGATCGGCACGTTGAACACGCGGGCGAACACCTCGCGTTTCAGGTGCGCCACGCGACCGGTGCGATAGATCTGTTCGGGCTTCACACACGTACCGCGCGCCGGCGAGCGGCTGCGCTGCGGGTCACACTCGATGAGCGCGACAAAGCCCTCGTCGGACAGCTTCTGGTGTTCGGCGCATAGGCCCCAGCCGGTGGCCGTGTGATGCTCCATGCTCGCGTGCAGGCGGCGATCCAGCAGGATGTTGCCGGTGTCGAAGCGAACACCGCATACAAGGCAAACGTGTTGTTCGAGGGAAACGTGCGATTTGTCGTTCATGACGATCTCCGGTTGCACGGGCGGAATTGCCCGGAACCGTCGTCAGCACGGCGCAGCGCAAGCAGTCAGGGGGCGAAGCCGACCGCCAGGGCGCCAGCGCCGTCGGCGCGCAGCCCTTGACAGCGAGCACGCCGTGATACGGTAAAGGGAACAGCAAGACCGCCCAGCCACCTCCAAGCAAGACACAGCGAGGCAAGCGAAGCGCGCAGGCCCGGTTCCGGGAGCCGGGCCGAAGGCGTCAGCCGAGCGCAGTGAGGGAACGATGAAAGCCCGCATGGGGCGAGACTCCGCAGGCGGCTCGATGCGCAGCACGACAGCGCGACCGGCCATGGCTTCGTGGCCGGGGACGCCCAAGCGAGGGTAGGATCTCTACAATCATCCCTACGCAGGGTACAAAGGTTCCATGCTCTGGCGGCGCTCCGCCAACCACATAGACCGCTACCCGCGCTGATGGAGACGCTGACAGTGCACCGTGAGTCCGACTTCTACACCATTATTGATATTGAAGGCTCGACGCGCCGTCCGTCCGTTCTACTCTGGGCTTAGGCAACAGCGC
The DNA here is from genome assembly GCF_058216415.1 of Dyella sp. SYSU CM1112. Taxonomy (NCBI): domain Bacteria; kingdom Pseudomonadati; phylum Pseudomonadota; class Gammaproteobacteria; order Lysobacterales; family Rhodanobacteraceae; genus Dyella; species Dyella sp. SYSU CM1112. The sequence goes on from NZ_JBZEGI010000006.1 coordinate 57,539, forward strand.
AGGATGGCGACGTTGCAAATCGCTCATATCAATCCCGAGCGGCCTCGGTAACGTGAGAAACTGCCACCTCAAGCGTAATTGCGTTTCGCGATGGCCGGAGGCACTATCCCACGCGGCAGACCGCGCTCACACATCGCCGCGATTCCTCCCGGATGAATACGCTCACGCACATCGCGCCGCCATGCGTTTAGCTCCGCTCTCGTTCCTACCTCCGCGAACTCACAACTAGCGGGTCACCAGGTGAGGAACACTCGGCCCCACACCCCGGGGCCGTCTTTTTCAGACATATCAACACCCCGCGAGACGCCCATACCCGCAGTATGTGCGACGTCGTCACCGCATGATCTTGCAGGACCGACTACACACCGAATTCACATTTCAGATTCAATCATTATGGGCATGAGCCGATGCCACGTTGGCTTGATTCTGGGGACCCATAACGCGACATCACATCTCAACCTTTGGGGGATAGGGAGCATGGAGAAAGGAACACGGTTTCGAGGGCGTGAGTGGCTAATTCAGGTAGCGGTCGCTCTCGGTTACGCGCTGGCCTATTGCGTAGTTCGCCCCTTCTCCGATGCTCACTGGCCGTTGACGTCTGGCCTGCGATTCGCGTGTCTACTGCTGATTCCCTATCGGTATTGGTTCGCTCTCGCCGTCGGCGAGGTCGCCCCCCTGACGTATACGGTGTTCAAATGCGTCGCGCTCTTCGGGATAACGACGGCGGCCATTTGGTCGATCCCACCCATCGTGATCGCCATGCCCGTCATATGGTTCTGTCGCAGCCGTCTTTCGCTGTTTCCCGCGAGACGCGTGGTCGACATGAAGGCACTACTGATCTGCGCCTTCGGGACATCACTGGTGTGGTCGATCGTCACCTACGTGGGATACGTCACAGCAACGGATCCCACCATGCACGTCACCCCAATCATGTTTGCTGGCGTTTTCGTGGGTAGCTACATTGCCATCCTGACCGTCGCCACCTGGCCGCTGTTCTTCAAAGTGGTTCGCAACGGGCGCACGCTTCGTCAGATGGTTGCCGAGTCAATGCCGAGCCCCCTGACGTTCGATACCGTCATGTTTGGGCTGCCAATCCTGCTCGTGATGTCCTTTGTCAGCTCGCTTATGGACGCGAATAGCGCTTCGATTCTGCACATGTCCCTGTTTGTTCCGGTGGCATGGCTGACCATCAAATACGGCTGGCGGGGCGCCGCGGCATCCGGTCCCCTCGCTGTGACGTGTGTATGCCTGCTCACTCTCTCGATCCCAGACCCCGCAGTGATCCAGGCGCAGTTCTTTGTCGCGTTCGCCGTGACATTCCTGTTCGTGATGGGCGCCCGGATCGCCTCGCAGGCTCATACGCAGGAGCAAGAACGCCTATCGGTTAACAAAGCCCTGACCGTCGCGCAGCAACTGCTTCACCATGGCGATCTACGACTGCGTCAAGCATCCTCGCAGCTGGACCTCGTCGGCGGGACGATTTCCCTAGCTCATGGACGGATTCTTCAGAAGGTGCAGCATTTTCTCTCACCCGACGAGCGTGCGGCTTATCTGAAGGAATCGATCCAGACCAAGGACAGGATCTACGGGCTGGCCGAATCATTTTATCCAATGGCGTGGCGTGATCGCGGTCTGCCCGCTGCACTCCGGGAAACGATCGGGCGTGTGCTGGATGAGGCCGGGGTGGTCTATCGTTTTAAGCTCGAAGGTCGCGGCCTGTCGCGGCTTGCACCCGCACTGCATCCGGCGATCTATAGGGCGGCGTGCGAGGCTGTTGTCGAGGTGTGCAGCCACCTAACGTGCACCGAGGTCGAGCTGACCCTGCGCGGTGGCGAGACCCACGGTCGTCGATGGGCCGTGCTGCGCGCAGTGGGTGTTAATGACGACACCGACATTCGCGGGCTGGCCCGCCGCGTTGCACTCTCCAACAATGTCGCCGCAAAACTCGGTGTAAAGCTGAGTGCCGGACCGTCTCTCAGTGCTCAAGCTGAGCTATTTGATGGCATCGTCCACACGAAACGGGCTTCGGCTCGCGGGAGCGTCGCTGTGCTGCTTTATGACGCGCAGCACCTGCACATGCAAGAGCGCGCAGAGCCTCGACGGAATCATTTGTGGGTGCGTTGAGATGATCGCGGCACCCACGCCATCAGGGACGTCTTAGCCACCCCGCCCGCCACCGCAGTTGTAAGAGTTGCAGTCGGCATTCGATACAGCATTAAACAGCGTTGTGCCATTAGCCTGCGGTGTTTCCGTAATGGTTGTCGCGCTATCGCTGTAGATCGTGGTCGCATTCGCGCTGCTTGACGGTGTAGACGTGGACACGTTCTGCGAATCGACGCCCACCGGTAACACGATAGTCGTGCCTTCAGCGGTTCCCACCGCGGCATGCACGACACCGTTCAGATCGTTGACCTGGACATACTTGATACCGTTGAGAACGAAGACATAGACGTGCCAGTTCGGGTTGGCGCTAAGGTCAGCAGCATTGGGCCATGACTGACCTAGACCCGAGGCCGGCGTTGCGGTCTGCGCGAAAGCAGTGGACGTCAGACCAATGGCGACAAGGCCGGCGAGTAGAGCTTTGCGAACTCCTTGGAGGCGCTGCATCAGATTTCCCCTTAGCGAGGCCCGGTAGACCGCCCACCGGACGAACCTGAAATTTATCAGCTAAATGTATATCTGAAGATGAAGAAACGTGGCGATCTATGGACATCAGGTGAAGGATTCGTCAATTTGACAGTGCCCCACGGGGAAACAGGTCTTTAATCGTCGGGTTCTCGCCATGCGATGGACGAGAGCGTCGTGCGCTGCAATCCATGTGGATGCCGAACTGCAAGGCAGATCAAGCAGACTCACTCTCGTTCCTGTTTTTCGACAGGCGCGGGCATCTGCCACCTTTGGTGGCGGACCGCGGTAATGGCGTGCGGTTTAAACATGCGCGGTGGATAAAAAAAGACGAGGCTGCCGCGCGGTTGCACGACAGCCTCGGAGTGGTCAAACCGCGCGGGACGTTCGGGCCCGTGCGACACCAGCGAGGCGCCGGCGGGCGTGATCAACGTATTGAGCTTCGAGTTCAATGCCCAGGTAGTGTCGACCTGACAGAGCAGCGGCGACAAGAGTCGATCCGGAGCCCGCAAACGGATCGAGCGTAACGTCGCCAGGACGCGAGAAGGACTGAATCAGCGGCTTTAGTACGCTGACAGCCTTTTCAGTCGGATGCACGACGTTACCGCTGTATTCCCAAGGCTGGACGTCATCGATCGGATGAGCGGGCTTCGCGGGCCGCCCCTTGGCGAGCACGTATGCTTGTTCGTGGCGTGCGTTTAGGAAACCGCGTCGCGAGGTGTAGCCCTTGTGCCAGACGATGTGGCCGACAGCGCTGAAACCTGCTTGCTCCCAGGCGGCGAAAAAGGCGGCGATGGAATTCCAGCCGTAAAACGAAATGCAGAAGGTGTTTGGTTTGAGAACGCGGTAAAGATCGTGAAATGCACCAAGGACACTGGCAGGGTCATCATCGTTGGCGATGGAGCGACCGCTTCGATCTTTGTAGCGGACGAAATAGGGAGGATCGGTTACGACCAGATCGATGCTCTCGCTCGGCAGCGTGTGAAGCACCTGAGTGCAGTCGCCATGTATAAGCTGATCGTTTTGCGTCAACATGATTTGTCTCTCCGAGTGGTTGTTCAAGACGCGGAGAGGCAAAGCCGTGCGGTGAAGGCGAATTGGTCACCGCAGGCTACGGGCCACACGGGAGCGCAGCGAAGGAGCGGGCAGACCGTTGACGAATCGCCGCGCGCGGCTATCGAAGCGGAGAGGCTTGATCAATCCAAGAGGAGAGCAAAGACATTGACGCCATCGATGGGCATTACTACGGCGGGGCGTAGTGGCACAGGTTTCGACGCGAGAATGCAACGAAAGAGCGGACGGACCGTTGCCGAGTCAGCACGCGAAGCTATGGAAGCACAGCGACCTTAATGATCCAACGGGAGAGAGGCGAGACATTGACGCGAGCGAAGACGTATGACATCGACGCGCAGTGCGATGCCGCTATAGGGCGGCGAGCTCCTCGCGGGTCATCCAGGTGAGGCGAAGGTCGGTATGGACGCGGGCAGCAATCGCTTCCCGGTGCGTGTCAGCTCGACTCTTGGAAATCGTTGGGCCCATAGCGCAACTACGCCCATGCTTGCTCCAACGTGTTTTGCATGGTCGCGATCTCAGGCAGTCTTAGGCTGTCTCCGGTTGAAGTCATCCGAGCGGAAGATCTTCACCGTCCTGCCTGACTACACGGGTAGAGACGTTCGACGAAGGTATCTGATATGAGTGACCGCAAACTCGACGGAAAGTCATTGCGCGATACCGAACGCGAAAGTCATCATGCAATTCCGGCGCCCGCGTTCTACCGCATTCGCGATGTGCTGCGCATCACCGCCTTGACTCGCCCTACCCTCTATCGCCGCATGGCCGCAGGCAGATTTCCCCTGCCCGTCCACTTAGGAGGACGCGCCTGCGCCTGGGCAACGGATGCACTTCAAGCATGGATCAACGATCCGGAGGGCTATCGGGAAACGCCCAGGTCTGATGTCCCAGTGCGGCGCCGGCCGGGTCGTCCCCGAAAATATATGGTCGAGTAAAACAAGCCTCACGCCGCGAGTTGCTGCGGACGTTGGCGTAAAGCGTCTAAATGATCCGCCCACGCCTGCATCATGGCAGCCCGGGGTGTGAGGTAGAGGGCATGGTTATAGGCTGCGCTCGTATCATCCCGTTCCTGATGAGCGAGTTGTAGCTCGATATGTTCATGCGGCCAACCCTGCTCATGCAGCAGGGTCGAGGCAACGCCACGAAAACCGTGCCCGGTCATCCGTCCCCGATAGCCCATCCGATACAAGGCACACAGGATGGTGTTGTTGCTCATCGGCTGCGTCGGTCGTATATCGCCTGGGAAGACCAGTTCGTTTCCAAAGGAGATGGCCCGCAGCTTATCCAATACTGTTTTCGCCTGCCGGCTCAGTGGCACGATATGCGGCGTCTTCATCTTCATCCGCTCGGCCGGAATGTCCCAGCGCGACGCCTGCAAGTCGAACTCCGGCCAGCGTGCACCGATCAGTTCGGAGGTACGCACGAAGGTCAACGCCATCAATTGGAGTGCCAAGCGCGTGTGCTCACCGCCCACATAGACGTCGATGGCGTGCAGCAGGTCGGGCAACTCCTTGGCGCCTACGCGCGGATAATTGCGACGCTTATGCGGCTTTAGCACGTCGGCAGGTTTAACTTCGGCGACGGGATTGTGAGCTGCCAAATCGTTGGCTACCGCGTAGCGCATGATCTGGCCGCAGGTTTGCAGCACGCGCTTGGCGATGTCCAATGCCCCTCGGGCCTCGATCTTCTTGACCGCGAGACGAAACGCGGAGGTCGGGATCGACGACAAAGGCAAGGCGCCGATCTCCGGAAAGATGTCAGCCTCCAACCGAGTCAGCACGTAATGGGCGTGTCGCTCGTTCCGACTAACCTTCCAGTGGGCGTGCCATTGACGGGCCGCCATCTCGAAGGTCAGCTCGGGAGCCTGCTTCTTGGCCGAGGGATCGATGCCGTCGGCCACCTGGCGCCTAGCTTCCTGATGACGAGCCCGCGCTTGGGCTAGCCGCACGTCCGGATAGACCCCTAAGGCCAAGGTCTTTTGCTTTCCATCGACGCGATAGTTATAGCGCCAATAGCGGCCGCCCGCTGGGGTGACGAGCAAGTGCAAACCGCCACCATCCGAGAGCTTCTGCGGCCGACCGGATGGTTTCACGCTACGCAGGAGGGCATCGGTCAGCATTTTGTTGGTATCTCCTAGCCATGGGCGAGTCGATACCAACAAATATACCAACAAATTATCGAGCCACCAAGGAGACGCCTGAGACAGCTTGAGGCATAAAAAATCCCGGAACCCTATGATTTTTAAGGAATTCCAGGATCTTATGAGGCTTACTGAGACGACTTGGAAAAACAATCTTGGCGGAGAGAGAGGGATTCGAACCCTCGATAAGGCTTTTGACCCTATACTCCCTTAGCAGGGGAGCCCCTTCGGCCTCTCGGGCATCTCTCCGGATTTTGTTCCCGTAACATCACGGGAGCCGGCAAGGATACCGGCCGAGGCTCTCGGGGTAAAGAGGGAATCAGTGCCCGCCCGTTCCTCCGGTGGCACCGCCTTCACCCTCGTTCTCGCCCTTGATCCGCTGGTAGATCTCTTCGCGATGCACAGCCACGTTCTTGGGCGCATTGATGCCAATGCGAACTTGGTTGCCTTTCACGCCGAGAACGGTAACGGTCACCTCGTCACCGATCATCAGGGTTTCACCGACCCTGCGGGTCAGAATCAACATAGCTGATACTCCATTTAATGCTTATGGTCACAGGCCATCTGCATGCTGTTGCCTCACCCCTGAGCACAGTCACCATGCAGTTCTGACGCTTGCGTCCGTCAAAGGCCTTACCGCCTTCCCCGGCTCCAAAAATATCAAGATTGCCCTAAAGGACAACTTGCCAACCTCAGCGACGCCGCACAACCGGCAACGCTGATATCCCAGCGATACTAGCCGAGCCGTCGCACTTGGTGCAATCTACACATAATTTTGACATTCGGTCCATACGCGGCGCGTCAACCCGTCAGTTGCTGTCCGATCCAGGCCACTGTACCGGTCAAAATGTCAGGCAATTGTGGTTTATCGAGACCGCCGCCCTGCGCCATGTCCGGACGACCGCCGCCTTTGCCGTCGACCTGCCCTGCAACATGAGCGACAACATCGCCAGCCTTGATGCGACCGCTTGCCTTGCCGTGCACGCCGGCTACCAGCGATACACGGCCCTCCACGGCACCGGCAAGCAACACCACGCAATCGGCTAGTTGCTGCTTGAGTTGATCGACACTTTCGCGCAGTGCTTTAGCGTCCAACCCTTCCAGGCGCGCCGCAACGACTTTAATACCGTGGATGTCGCGGGCCGAATGAACGAGATCGCCGGTCATGGAGCCTGCCGCCTTCGCGCGCAGCGATTCGAGTTCTCGCTCCAGTTTTTTCTGACGATCAAGCAGCTGCCTCAGCTTTTCCGCCACATCGTCACCGCTGGTGGACAACAATTGCGACAACTCGCCCAAGCGACGCTCCTCCTCGGCGACGTAGGCCAGCGCCCCGGCCCCGGTCACCGCCTCGATACGGCGCACACCCGAAGCCACACCGGCTTCGCTGACAATTTTGAACAAGCCAATGTCACCCGTGCGGTGGACGTGCGTACCACCGCAGAGTTCAGTCGAAAACTCACCCATCTTCAAGACGCGAACTTCATCGCCGTACTTTTCGCCGAACAACGCCATGGCGCCGAAAGCGATCGCATCGTCGTAAGCCATGTGACGCACTTCGGCTTCGACATTGCGACGCACTTCTGCATTCACCAAAGCCTCGACTTGTGCCAACTCATCGCGACTGACCGGCTTGAAATGCGAAAAGTCGAAACGCAAACGATCCGGCGCCACCAACGAACCCTTCTGCGCGACGTGCGTGCCAAGTACCTTGCGCAGTGCGGCATGCAGCAAATGGGTTGCCGAATGATTCAGCACCGTAGCCTGACGACGCGACATATCCACGTCCGCATCCAGAACATCGCCTGTGCGTAGTGGCTGCGTGCCTTGCCAGCGACCGGCATGACCAAAGAACACACCGCCCATCTTGAGCGTATCCACCACGTCGAAACGACCCGCGCCGTGGGATAACACGCCGGTATCACCCACTTGTCCACCGGATTCGGCGTAGAACGGTGTGCGGTCGAGAATGACCAGGCCATCCTCGCCATCCGCCAGCTGACCAACCTGCTTGCCCGCTCGCACGATGCCGATCACCTTGTTGGCACGACTGGATAAGGTCTCGTATCCGAGGAACGCCGTAGGCGCCAATTGGCTGGCGAGCTCGGCAGGCATCTGACCTTTGGCCTCGAAGCGGCTGGCAGCCCGAGCGCGCTCACGCTGCTGCTCCATCGAGCGCTCGAAACCGTCCATGTCCACCGCCAGCCCGCGTTCGCGTGCAATGTCGGCCGTAAGGTCCACTGGAAAACCATAAGTGTCGTAAAGACGGAAAGCATCTTCGCCAGGAATCGTCTTGGCAGACTTGGCGGCAATTTCGTCGAACACGCGCATACCATGCTCCAGCGTTTCGCCGAAACGCTGTTCTTCGGTGCGCAAGGCATCTTCCACGAAGGATTGCTTGGCAACCAGCTCCGGATAAGCAACCCCCATCTCCTCCACCAGCGGCTGCACCATTTTCCAGAAGAAATCACCGCGTACGCCCAGCATCCAGCCATGGCGCAAGGCACGGCGAACGATACGGCGCAGCACGTAACCGCGTCCCTCGTTTGAAGGCAGCACACCATCAACGATCAGAAAGGAGCATGCGCGAATGTGATCGGCAATCACGCGCAGGGATTTATTCGCGAGGTCTTTCGTGCTCGTCAGCCCCGCTGCCACATTGATCAGGTGTTGGAACAAATCGATCTCGTAATTGGAATGCACATGCTGCAGCACCGCAGCCAGGCGCTCCAACCCCATGCCGGTGTCCACGCAGGGCGCCGGCAGCGGTGAAAGAGTTCCATCCGGCGCCCGGTCGAACTGCATGAACACCAGGTTCCAGATTTCGATGTAACGATCGCCGTCTTCCTCCGGCGAACCGGGAGGACCACCCGCGATGTCCGGACCATGGTCGTAAAAGATTTCCGTACACGGGCCGCAAGGCCCGGTATCAGCCATCTGCCAGAAGTTGTCCGACGCGAACGGCGCTCCTTTGTTGTCGCCGATGCGAACGATGCGCTCGGCCGACACGCCTATTTCTTTGTGCCAGATATCATAGGCCTCGTCATCGGTGTGATAGACGGTGACCCACAGCTTCTCAGCCGGCAATTTAAAAACGCCGGTCAGCAATTCCCACGCGTAGTGGATGGCATCGCGCTTGAAGTAATCGCCGAACGACCAGTTGCCCAACATTTCGAAAAACGTGTGATGGCGCGCGGTATAGCCCACCGAATCGAGGTCGTTGTGTTTGCCTCCCGCACGCAGGCAGCGCTGCACATCAGCCGCTCGTACAAAAGGCAGCTTTTCGCTGCCGAGAAACACGTTCTTGAACTGCACCATGCCCGAGTTAGTGAACAGCAAGGTGGGATCGTTCGCCGGCACCAGCGAGCTGGACGGCACGATGGCGTGATCCTTGGAGCGGAAATAGTCGAGAAAGGCGGAACGGATGTCAGCGGTTTTCATGAGGTCTGGGCAAGGTACGAAAAAGGCGCGAAACGGAGTCGACGCGGAACCCGCCCATCATCCGGCTACTACACACGGACTCAGGAAAGATCGTCAGCATCGTCCACTTCAGCGTGGGTAACATGCCGTACTGTGGCGGCGGGAAAGCCTCGACGCAAGAGGAACTGCGCACGACGGGCGCGTTCGGTCGGATCGGCGGTACCAGCGCCATAACGGCGGCGCAGTTGGGCGGCGGCCACGTCACCCCAATCGACATCGATCGCATCCAGCAAGCTGCGGATGCGACTGTCCGAGAAACCATGGGTTTTGAGCTCTGCACGCAGCCGCATGGGGCCGTAGCCTTGTGCGATGCGGTTGCGGATCAGTACGTCCGCAAAACGGTCGTCATCCTGATATTTCTGCTCGCCGAGCCGATCCAGCGCCTCGCTGGCCTCGCCGCCCTCATAGCCATTGCGCCCAAGCTTCTGCCGCAGTTCACGCCGCGAATGCTCCCGGCGCGCAAGCAGGCCCAGCGCTTTGTTATACGCGCTAGGTTTGGGTTTTCCCGTATCTCTATCGCCTGGCTTGCGCTTCATGATCAAAAGAAAAGATGCCAACCCTGTGCCGGGTCAACGGGGCAGCCTCAGAAAACCTTATACATCTGCCCTGTTTGCGCCCCTTCCACACTACGGGCGAATGCGAGCGCGGCACGCGCCGCACTTACCGGCTCAAAACCACGGAAGAACGGCGCGTAAGATGGCATGGCTTCGGTCAGCACGTTCGGGCTGACCACGTTGATACGCAGTCCGCGTGGTAGCTCAATGGCGGCCGCGCGTACGAAAGCCTCTACCGCGCCATTGACCAAGCTCGCCGAACTCCCGGACACGATCGGCTGCTCGGAAAGAATACCCGTCGTGAGCGTGATGGAGCCTCCATCACGTAGATGGTCCCGTGCGGCCAACGCCAGATTCACCTGCCCCATCAACTTGTCAGCAATACCCTGCGTATGCAGCGATTCACCGTAGCGTGCCGGTTGAAAATCGGCGAGTGGCGCGAACGTCACCTTGCCTGCGGCACTGATCACCGCATCCAATTCACCAGCCTGCTTCAAGGCCGAACGAATACTGTCGGGGTCAGTGAGATCGATCCTGATGCTGCCGGATTGCCGCCCGGCAGCGATAACCTCATGCCGCTGCGCCAGTTCGGCCGCTACAGCGCGTCCGAGTGTCCCGGACGCACCCACCAGCAAGATCCGCAGACGACGCTCGGCCACCTCAGGCTTCTTCCAGCGCTTCTTCGGACGAAGCCAACGCACCGCCGCCGCTTACCAGCAGGCGGGAACGCAGCTCACGGTCGATTTCATCGGCAATCTTGGGGTTGTCGCGCAGAAACTGGCGTACGTTTTCCTTACCCTGGCCGATACGGTCACCCTTGTAGCTATACCAGGCACCCGACTTATCAATGAGGCTCTGAGCCACACCGAGTTCGATGATCTCGCCCTCACGCGACGTGCCCTCGCCATAGAGGATTTCGAATTCTGCCTGGCGGAACGGAGGAGCAACCTTGTTCTTGACCACCTTCACGCGGGTCTCCGAACCGATTACCTCCTCACCCTTCTTCACCGCGCCAATGCGGCGGATATCCAGGCGCACCGAAGCATAGAACTTCAACGCATTACCACCGGTAGTGGTCTCCGGATTGCCGAACATCACACCGATCTTCATGCGGATCTGGTTGATGAAAATGACCAGGCAATTGGATTTCTTGATATTGGCAGTGAGCTTGCGCAAGGCCTGGCTCATCAGGCGCGCATGCAGACCCACGTGCGAATCGCCCATCTCACCTTCGATTTCAGCCTTAGGCGTAAGCGCGGCGACCGAGTCGACCACCACCATGTCCACCGCACCCGAGCGGACCAGCATGTCGGCGATTTCCAGTGCTTGCTCGCCGGTATCCGGCTGCGAGACCAGTAGATCATCCACATTCACGCCCAGTTTCTGCGCATAGGTAGGATCGAGGGCATGTTCGGCGTCGACGAAAGCCGCCGTGCCACCGTTTTTCTGGCAGTTGGCGATCACTTGCAGGGTCAGCGTGGTCTTGCCCGACGATTCAGGGCCATAGATCTCGACCACTCGGCCACGCGGCAGGCCACCCACACCCAACGCGATGTCCAGGCCCAGCGAACCCGTCGAGATGGTATCGATGCTGTCGTCGGTACGATCGCCCAGGCGCATCACCGCGCCTTTGCCGAACTGCTTCTCAATCTGGCCAAGGGCCGAAGCGAGCGCTTTGCGCTTGTTGTCATCCATCGTGTTGATTCCGGTCGTGTTCGTAGTAGGTACGTGCATGATGCCCTGTCAGTGTCTCACCGACTGGGATGCAGGGGTTTGAGTATCCCACATCGGTCAAGCGTAGCTGTGGGCAATGCCTACTCAGCCTGTCAGCGTTTCCAGTACACCGATGAGGGCCATCGCCACCGTCTGCCGCCGGACCGATTCACGTCCTCCCGCAAAATGAAACAACTTAGCACGCGCCTTGCCACCCTGGCGCTGCCAGCCAATCCATACCGTGCCGACGGGTTTGTCCGCGGTGCCGCCGGTGGGCCCGGCGATGCCCGTCACGGCTACCGCTACCTGGGCGGGCAAGCGATCGAGCGCACCGGTCACCATTTCCAACGCCGTCTCCTCGCTTACCGCACCAGTACGCTCCAGCGTCGCCCTGCGCACACCGAGCAGTTTTTCTTTAGCTTCATTGCTATAGCTCACCACGCCCGCTTCGAACCATGCCGAGCTGCCGGACAAATCGGTAAGTGCTTTAGCAATCCACCCGCCTGTACATGACTCGGCGGTGGCCAGCATCAGTCGCCGCTGTTGCATCGCCTCCGCCACCCGCATCGCCAATGCTTCCAGTTCAGCATCAGTAGGAACCGATGACAACTCCATGCGAAACTCCGCGTTCTCGCCGCCCGGCACGGGCGTCATTTTTCGTTGTACTCGTTTCGCATCCCAACGCCAAGACCGCATGAATCAGGACGAACTTTCGCTGCACACCCCTTTGATGCGCCAGTACCTCGCGGCCAAGGCCGCGCATCCGGACGTGCTGCTGTTCTTTCGCATGGGCGATTTCTACGAGCTGTTTTACGACGATGCACGCAAGGCAGCGCGCCTATTGGACATCACGCTCACGCAGCGTGGGCAATCGGCGGGGCAGCCGATTCCGATGGCGGGCGTGCCGTATCACGCGGTAGAGAACTACCTGGCAAAATTGGTGCGCCTGGGTGAGTCGGTTGCCATCTGCGAACAGATCGGCGATCCCGCGCTGGCCAAAGGGCCGGTGGAGCGCAAGGTGGTGCGCATCGTCACGCCAGGCACCGTGACCGATGCAGCCTTGCTGGAGGAACGTCGCGACAATCTCTTGCTGGCCATCGCCGCGGGCGCGCATGGCAGCTACGGTCTTGCGTGGGTCGACCTTTCAAGCGGTCGCTTTCTACTCAGCGAAGTGCCCAGTGCGGAGGCGCTCGCCGCCGAACTGGCACGCTTGCAACCCGCAGAAACGCTGGTTGGTGAAGACGTTGCATGGCCGAAACTGGTCAGTGCATTGCCCGGCTTACGCAAGCGGCCACCGTGGCATTTCGACGGCGACGCGGCGCGGCGCGAATTGAATCGCTTCTTCGGCACGCGCGATCTCACTGGCTTCGGTGTCGACAATTTGCCATGGGCGATTGCTGCCGCAGGCTGCCTGCTCGGCTATGTGGAAGAAACCCAGAAGAGCGCGTTGCCGCATCTTTCTGGCATGGCGGTGGAGAGCGCGGGTGAAACGATCGCGCTGGACGCGGCTACACGCCGTAACCTGGAACTCGATACGCATCCCAGCGGACGTGTCGAACATACCCTGCTTGGCGTGCTGGACGAAACCGTTACGCCGATGGGCGCGCGCCTGATGCGCCGATGGCTGAACCGGCCGTTGCGTTCGCGCGAAACGCTGCGCCGTCGTCACCAGGCGATCGGCGCATTGATCGAGACAGGTCGTTATGAGCCCTTACGCGACCAGTTGCGTGGCATCGGCGATCTTGAGCGCATTCTTGCCCGCGTCGCACTGCGCTCTGCGCGCCCACGTGACCTTTCTACCTTGCGCGATGGGCTTGCCGCTGCGCCTGCGCTGCGGGAATCCATTGCCACGTTGGATAGTCCGCTGCTGCACGCACTTGTCGCAGGCATCGGCGATCACGCTGCAATCGCCGAGTTACTGAAGCGCGCCATCGTCGAGCAGCCTCCGGTATTGCTGCGCGACGGCGGCATCATCGGTGATGGCTATGACGGCGAGCTGGACGAACTGCGTCGCCTTGCCACCCATGCCGACCAGTTCCTTGTTGAGCTGGAAGAGCGCGAGAAAGTCGCCAGTGGCATTCCGACATTGAAAGTCGGCTACAACCGCGTACACGGCTACTACATCGAGATCAGCAAAGCCCAATCGGACAAGGCGCCCACGCATTACACGCGCCGGCAAACCACCAAGAACGCCGAACGCTATATCACCGAAGAACTGAAAACCTTCGAGGACAAGGTGCTCTCCGCCAAGGAACGTTCGCTGATGCGCGAACGCGCCTTGTACGAAACCTTGCTGGACACGCTGACCGAACAGCTCGAACCGCTCAAGCACGCCGCGGCAGCGATGGCTGAACTCGATGTGCTGTGCACGCTCGCCGAGCGCGCCGAAGCACTCGACTGGAGCGCACCGGAACTCACCGATGTCGCCGGCATTGCCATTGAACGCGGCCGCCATCCGGTGGTGGAAAAGGTGCGCGAAGAACCGTTCGAACCGAACGACCTGATGCTCGATGACAGCCGCCGCATGCTGGTGATCACCGGCCCGAACATGGGCGGTAAATCGACTTACATGCGGCAAAACGCGCTGATCGTGCTGTTGGCGCATATCGGGAGCTACGTGCCAGCGAGTCGTGCCGTGCTTGGTCCTATCGATCGCATTTTCACCCGCATCGGTGCAGGTGACGATCTATCGCGTGGACAATCCACCTTCATGGTGGAAATGAGTGAAACCGCCAATATCCTGCACAACGCCACACCGCAAAGCCTGGTACTGATGGACGAAGTCGGCCGCGGTACCAGTACGTACGACGGCCTGGCGTTGGCCCGCGCGGCGGCAGTGCATCTGGCTGCAACCAGCCGAGCCTACACCTTGTTCGCCACCCATTATTTCGAGTTGACCGAACTTGCCTCTGAATATCCCGGCATCGCGAATGTGCATCTCGATGCCGTCGAGTACGGCGAACAACTGGTCTTCATGCACGCGGTGAAGGAAGGACCAGCCAATCGCAGTTTTGGCTTGCAGGTCGCTGCATTGGCAGGCCTGCCGAAATCGGTCATTGCCGATGCGCGGCGTACCTTGGCCGAATTGGAGCGGGGTATGCATGCACATGTCGCTGCGCTGCCGGCGACACCTGCCGCTTCGCCACAACTTGGCCTTTTCGCCTCGGGATCTTCAGCCGCTGAAGACGAATTGCTGGGCATGGACCTAGACGCAATGTCTCCGCGCGAAGCGCTTGATGCCCTATACCGGTTGAAATCGCTCTGCCGATAAGCAGTCTATCCGAATGGGTACCGAAGAAAGCTCCAGGCACCCCAGGGGCTTTCTTTAACCTGCCCATGGGATCTTGCCGCCGCAAAGTGCTGGCGCCACCGATGCAGGAACATGGCACCCGTCGCTGAACTTCTAAAACCCGCTGACTTTCGCCGCTCTCAAAACGCTGGGATAACCGGCGTATAACTGTCGGTGTGTACACGATCCATACCTCCCACCGGACACGCGGTGGCAGCGCGGGACGTGAACCGGGCATTGCGGAAATCACGATGGGGACGATCCATTAACCCTTGCGTACTTTCTCCCTTACGCCCCGCACTGAGCAATAGCCATAGGCTATGAAAAGAATCGGAATAATCAAATTCCCATCGCAGCCGCCGGCCCGTAGATTGGGCTTCAAGCCAGCCGACGCCAGCCACTCCCGACGAGCCAGGAACCCAGCCATGAGCAAAGACCGCAACACCTTGACCACCAACTCGGGGGCACCGGTGCCCGACAATCAGAACAGCCTGACAGCCGGTCCCCGTGGCCCATTGCTCATACAGGACTATCAGCTGTTTGAGAAACACGCCCATTTCAATCGCGAACGCATTCCAGAGCGCATCGTGCATGCCGTGGGTATCGCAGCATTCGGTGAACTCACCATCACGCACGACATTAGCCGCTATACGCGAGCCAAGGTATTCAAACCCGGCAGCAAGACACCACTGTTACTGCGGTTTTCCACGGTTGCGGGCGAGAAAGGCGCGGCAGATGCCGAGCGAGACGTGCGCGGCTTTGCCCTCAAGTTCTACACCGAAGAAGGCAACTGGGATCTGGTCGGCAATAACACGCCCGTTTTCTTCATCCGCGACGCGTATAAATTTCCCGACTTCATCCACACGCAAAAACGCGATCCGCGTACCAATATGCGGAACGCTACAGCGCAATGGGATTTCTGGTCGCGTTCACCGGAATCCTTGCACCAAGTCACCATCCTGATGAGCGATCGCGGCCTGCCCGCTTCGGTTCGCCATATGCATGGGTTCGGTAGCCACACCTACAGCTTCTGGAACGATAAAGGCGAGCGGTATTGGGTGAAGTTCCACTTCAAGACCCAGCAGGGCATCAAGAACTGGACCAATGTGGAGGCCGCCAAAGTCATCGGCGAGGACCGCGAAGCGCATCAGCGCGATCTGTATAACGCCATCGAGCGTAAAGAGTTCCCGCGCTGGACCCTGTACGTACAGATCATGCCCGAGGCAGATGCCGAAAAAACGGACTACAACCCCTTCGACTTGACGAAGGTGTGGCCGTACAAGGATTACCCGTTGATCGAGGTTGGTGTGCTGGAACTCAACCAGAACCCCGACAACTATTTCGCCCAAGTGGAGCAGGCCAGTTTTTCACCAGCCAACGTAGTACCCGGCATCGGCCATAGTCCGGACAAAATGCTGCAGTTCCGCGTGTTCTCCTATGCCGATGCCGCGCGCTATCGGCTAGGCACCAACCACGAACACCTGCCGGTCAACCGCCCTCGCTGCCCCGTACACAATTACTACCGCGATGGCAGCATGCGCTTTGACGACAACGGCGGCGGCAGCGTGAACTACGAGCCGAATGGTTTCGGAGGCCCCGTGGAGGATCCTTCCGTCAAGGAACCGGCGTTGAAAATCTCCGGCGACGCCGATCGCTACGATCATCGCGAAGGCAATGACGATTACGCACAGCCAGGCGATCTCTTCCGCTTGATGACGCCGGATCAAAAGCAGCAGTTGTTCAACAACATCGCCGCAGCCATGCAAGGGGTGCCGGAAGACATCGTGCGCCGACAGTTGGGCCATTTTGCGAAGGCTGATCCTGACTACGCAACAGGCGTAGCGAAGGCGCTGGGCATCAAGCCCTGATCCTGGCCAAAAAAAGCGCCGCAGCGTCCCCTCGCTGCGGCGCTTACCGTCTGAAATCAGCCGGTCTGCTGCGGGTATCGGAAGGGATATCGAAAGGCCGGTCTAAGCCGCCATGCCAGAAAGCGTGTTGCGAATGTCTTCATAGGGCGCAACGGGCATGGCATGGGCGACGCGTGCGGCCAACGGGACGCGCGCAGGAACGCGACCGGCGCAAATCAATTGATGGATCGATTGCTGTACCTCACGCTGACCGAACGGCTTTTTGATGAAGTCGTCCGCGCCAAAGCGCTGCACGTAAAGCTGTTCCGTGGCCTGCTGGTTGCCGCTGATCATCACAATGGGAATGTGCTGCGTGCGTGGATCATGGCGCAAGGCGCGCAATACGGCGAAGCCATTTATTCCTGGCAGCACGATGTCGAGGAAAATAAGTTCCGGCTGCTCATTCCTGGCTAGCTCGATGGCGCTCTCGCCGTCAACCGCGCGTTGTACGGCATAGCCCTCCTGTCCAAGCATCTTGCCTAGCACTGCACGAATAGTCGGCGAATCATCCACCACCAACGTGCGCATGCCTTCGACAGCCTGCAGCAACCGTCCTTGGGCCATGCTTGCCTGCGCTTGACCACCCAGTAGTCGCCTGAGCAATGCGATCCCGTTCATGCAATCCCCCTGAGTTCCGCACCGCCTCATTCTCCGAAGCGATCTTAGAAAGACCGCCCGCCTTATGGAGAAATCTTCGCGCAGATACGCAGGAATTTCTGAGATGCGCTACTCATGGAAAATCCTTAAGGCGTCGCAATTCTCGACGTTCCTGCTTGTTTGGGCGGGTGGGCGGCCGGTTGAGACCCGCCCCGCTCAGGCGTCGCAGCTCGCGCGCCTGTTCGCGCGCGACGCGGCTCGCTTCCGTTTCGCGATAAAGCGTTTGCGCCACGCTGGCCGGTCCGCGCTGCGCTGCAAGGGCCACGATCTCCAGCTCAAGCCGTTCCTCGCCACGCGTCAGGCGGACACGGTCGCCCACGTGCAGTGCCTTGGACGGCTTGCAACCCGCACCATTCACGTCGACTTTACCGCCATCGATCGCCTGTTTAGCCAAGCTGCGCGTCTTGTACATGCGCGCAGCCCACAGCCAAACATCGGCGCGCACTTCGTTCAATGTTTCGTTCGTTGCAGCGTTCATCGGTGGCATTATCGACGTGTTGCCTTACGAATACAGGAAATGGGATCGCTATCCAACTGACGCAAGCCTGACGAACCGGCACACGGAGGACTGCATGCTTCTCTACCTTTTGGACCTGATCGGCGTGGCGGTGTTTGCAGCCAGCGGTGTGCTTGTGGCGGCACGCACCGGCCTGGATCTGCTCGGCGGCCTGGCATTGGCGGCGCTTACGGCAATCGGTGGAGGCACCCTGCGGGATCTGCTGCTCAATCGGCATCCCATTTTCTGGATACGCGATGCCAGGTATCTCTGGGTGATTACAGGCGCCGCCGCGCTGACCATGATCTATGTGACGTTTTTTCCACCGCCGGGCCATGGCTTTCTGATCGTCGACGCCTTGGGACTGGCCCTCTTTGCCATCAGCGGAGCACAGACAGCTGAGGCTGCCCGCCTGTCGCCCTGGATCGTAGTGCTTATGGGCACGATGACCGGCACCGCCGGTGGTGTGCTACGCGATGTCATGACGGCGCACGTGCCTTTGATCTTCCAGCAGGACCTCTACGCAACAGCGGCGATGGCCGGCATTGTCGCCTATCTATTGCTGGACAAGCTTGCCGTACCCCGTGCATGGTCCATTACTGTCGGTGTCGCCGTCATTCTTGCCCTGCGCTTTATCGCTGTGATGTGGGGCGCGCATCTGCCGCGGTTGCATATCGTGCATTGAGCGAAGGGCTCTCAGCCGGCAGGCAGCAGAAGATTGCCCAAGGGGATCGTCAGCAAGGACAGCACGATGCCCGCCCCAAGCAAGGCATTGGCAAGCGAGGGATCGAGTTCGTATTCATCGGCAAGAATGGCGGCGGAAATCATGGGTGCCATCGCGGCCTGAAGCACCCCAACAGTCAACGTCAGTCCTTTTACGTCGGCAAGACTTCCCAACAACCAACACACTAACGGGGCAAGCAAAAGCTTCCAGCCCAGTCCCCAAGTCAACGCTGCAGCCTGCCCGCGAGCAAGTCGAAAGCGGAACTGCATTCCTACGGAAAACAGAGCCAGCGGCGTCAGGGTCGCGCCAATCGGCGCCAGCACATGGCGCACCGAAGCAGGCCAACCACCCAGTAGGCCAACAATAATGCCGATAACCAAAGCGACGAAGGCCGGAAACGTCAGGATACGGCGGATGATCAAGCCGACGTCCGGATTCCGCCCTGCATACACCGAGGCCACCACGACCCCGGCCGAGGACAAGAGCGGAAAACATCCCAGCTGATCTGCCACCACGGCAAGCGATAACCCTGCTTGCCCATGCAATGCCTGGATCATGGGATAACCCATAAACGAGGTATTCCCTAGGCCGCATACCAGAATAAGCGCACCAATGCGTCCCCGCGACCAGCCAAGACGCCGCCCCAGCAAGCCGAACAACAGCCATGCGCCACCAAACACGATGGCCATGGCCGCGACGGGAAACCACAGCCGCGCATCGAACGCTACGCCTGGAATGAGATCCAGGACGAGTGCTGGCAACGCGATATTGAGAACCCACCAATTCAGGCCATGGACCATGCCGCCTGGCGGATTCCCCCAGCGCGATACCGCGACGCCCAGCATCAAGCAAACGCATAGCAGTAACAGTGCACTCATGATGTTCCGTCAGAAAAAAAGCGGCCGCAGTATAGCGGCCGCCTTGTGCAGGGCTCAGTCCTCTTCTTACGGGTAAAAGCGAGACAAAGCCATTCAACCGAGCAACACACGATTCAGACGTTGGACGAACGCTGCCGGATCGGAGAGCTGCGCACCCGCTGCGATTTCCGCTTGCTCAAGCAGCAGATTGGCAAGATCCCCCGCCCTGCCTTCGTCCCCTTCGCTCTGCAACCGCTTCAAAAGCGCGTGCTGCGGATTGATTTCGAGCGTTGGTTTGCCAGTCGGCATGTCATGTCCTGCTTCACGCAAAAGACGGGCAACATGCGGCGCCATTTCATAGTCGGACAACGCCAGGCACGATGGCGAATCGGTCAGGCGCGCGGAAACTTTCACATCAGTCACCCGATCGCCCAGGAGTTCCTTGATGCGCTTCAACAGGGGTTCGGCGTTCTTGCTGGCCTCTTCTTGCTGCTTCTTGGCTTCCTCGTCCAACGGCACGTCGCCCTTGGCAACGTTGCGCAGTTTTTTACCACTGTATTCCGTAAGGCTTCCGATCATCCATTCATCGATGCGGTCGGACATCAACAGTACCTCGATGTCCTTGGCCTTGAACGCTTCCAATTGCGGACTGCCTGCTGCGGCGGCATAACTGTCCGCGGTGATATACCAAATGGTGTCCTGCCCTACCGGCATACGACCGATGTAGTCATCCAGCGAGACAGTTTGAGCATTGCTGTCGCTCTTGGTCGACGCAAAGCGCAGCAATTTGGCGATACGCTCGCGATTGGCATGATCCTCGACGATGCCCTCCTTGAGCGTGTTGCCAAACGCTTTGTAGAAGGTCTTGAACTTTTCGGGTTCGTCCTTGGCAAGCTTCTCGATCAGATCAAGCACGCGTTTGACGCAAGCTGAGCGAATACGTTCAAGCTGACGGTTCTGTTGCAGGATTTCGCGGCTTACATTGAGCGGTAAGTCGTCCGCATCCACCACCCCACGCACAAACCGCAGATAGTTCGGCAGCAACTCCTCCGCCGCATCCATGATGAAAACGCGCTTGATGTAGAGCTTCAGCCCCTTTCGCTCATCACGGCCACCCATCATCAACTCGAACGGCGGCTGCGAGGGGATATATAGCAGCGTGGTGAAACTCTGGCTGCCCTCGACACGATTATGCGTCCATGCCAGGGCATCATTGAAATCGTGTCCCAGCGATTTGTAGAAGCTCTGGTAATCTTCGTCGCTGATCTCGCTCTTGGACTTGGTCCACAAGGCCGACGCCGCGTTGACGGTTTCCCATTCATCGGTCGGCTTGCCGTCCTTTTCCTCCGGCATGCGAATCGGGAATGCCACATGGTCCGAATACCGTGTAATCAGCGAGCGCAGCTCCCAGCGCTTGAGGAAATCATCTTCGTCGGCCTTCAAATGCAAGATCACCGAGGTGCCACGCTGAGGCAGATCCACCTGCTCCAGTGAATACTCGCCCTTTCCGTCGCTTTCCCATTTCACACCTTCGCCGCTCGCAGCACCCGCTCGACGAGTGAGTACGGTCACCTTGTCGGCGACGACAAAAGCGGAATAGAAACCCACACCGAACTGGCCGATCAGGCGGGCGTCGCTTTTCTGCTCCGAGCTCATGGCTTCCAGGAAACGACGCGTACCGGAGCTGGCGATGGTGCCGATATTGGCCATGACCTCATCGCGGCTCATGCCGATGCCGTTATCGTGCACCGTGATCGTGTGCCTCTCGGTGTCCCAGCTGATATCGATGTGCAGCTCGGCATCGCCGGCAAGCAAGTCGGGATGGGCGATAGATTCGAACCGCAGCTTGTCGCATGCGTCCGATGCGTTCGAAATCAGTTCGCGCAGGAAAATTTCTTTGTGCGAATACAAGGAGTGCGTAACCAGGTGGAGAACCTGGGCGACTTCAGCTTCAAATTTGCGAGTCTCGGCGGGTGCGCTCATAACAGTGCCTTCCAAAGCGTAGGGTTGTGAGTGATAACCCGACCCACTACATCAGCGCGTACCGGTGTAGCGGAGTAAAACGGGTTGTACCAAAGATTTAAAGAGCCGCCTTCTGCAGCGCGGCGATACGTTCTTCCAGCGGCGGATGGCTCATGAACAGGCGCTGCAGGCCCTGCGCCAACGGTCCGGAAATACCGAAGGCGGCCATGGTCCGCGGCAAGGTGCTCTCGCCATGGTTGAGCTGCAGCCGCTGGAGTGCAGAAATCATAGCGCCGCGGCCGGCCAGCTTGGCACCCGCTGCATCGGCACGGAACTCGCGCCAGCGGGAGAACGCCATCACGATCATTGACGCAAACAGGCCGAACACCAGTTGCAAGACCATCACCGACACGAAATAACCGATACCGGAGCTCCCCCGGCTGTCCCGGCCACCGGAAAGCCAGCTGTCGACCAGGCGCCCGACAATGCGGGCCGCCAGAATAACCAATGTGTTCAATACGCCCTGGATCAACGTCAACGTGACCATATCGCCATTGGCCACGTGGCCGATTTCGTGGCCCAGCACAGCCGCGATCTGTTCGCGGTCCATCTGCTGCAGCAAGCCGCTGCTCACGGCCACCAGCGCACTGTTCTTGGTCATTCCAGTGGCGAACGCATTCATCTCCGGCGCGTCGTAGATCGCCACTTCAGGCATGCCAATGCCGGCGCGCTGCGCATGGCGACGCACTGTCTCGATGAGCCACCGCTCGGCTTCATTCTGTGGTTGGTCGATCACCCGCGCGCCGGTGCTCATCTTGGCCATCCACTTGGACATGGCCAAGGAGATGAAGGCACCACCCATACCGAACACCGCGGCAAAAATCAGCAGGCCCTGCATGCCGCCGTAGCCGCGCATGGCCGCCCACTGATCGACGCCCAGGAAATGGCAGACGATGCTCAGCAGAAACAGGACGGCGATATTGGTGATAAGAAAAAGTGCGATGCGGCGCATAGTTGCCCTTGAAGTCGGTCACACTGGGATTAGACATGGTAATGCGTGTTCGAGATTCGGGCTAAACACTGGCTTTTCAAGAGTTAAGCCCACGTATCTCGCCCGCCACCGGGGATTCGGTCAGCTTGCGTAGAATGATGGCAATGAGCTATCGAGGCCGTTTCGCCCCCTCTCCAACAGGTTCTTTGCACGCAGGGTCCCTGGTCGCCGCCCTCGGCAGCTGGCTGTGCTCCCGTTACGCAGGAGGGAGGTGGCTCGTGCGCATGGAGGATATTGATCCACCACGCGAAGTACCGGGTTCTGCGGAGGCCATCCTCTCGGCCTTGCCAGCGCTTGGGTTGGTGCCGGACGAACCTATCGTTTATCAGTCTTCGCGCATCGCGGCCTACGATGCCGCTTTCGAGCAGTTGCGGCGAGCCGACGTGGTATTCCCCTGCTGGTGCAGCCGCAGTGAACTGGCCGCAGCGGGCGGCATCCACCGCGACGCTCGCTGTATCGCTCCAGCCGATCCTCGCCGCTCACCGGCGTGGCGCATGCGGACACCCAATGAAACGATCACCTTTCTGGATCGCTTGCAGGGACCGCAGCAGCAAAACTTGCGGGAAGCCGTCGGCGACTTCGTTATCCGCCGAGTGGAAGGTTTTTATTCTTACCAACTCGCCTGCGTGGTGGACGATGCGTGGCAGGGCATCTCCGAGATCGTCCGAGGTAGTGACCTGCTGGACTCGACACCGCGTCAGATCTGGCTGCAACATTGCCTGGACTTACCCACGCCCCACTATAGGCATTTGCCTCTGGTGCTTGACGACGAAGGACGTAAGCTCTCGAAGTCCGAGGGTGCGCTCGCGGTCGATCCAGCCGATCCGATGCCGAGCTTGCGCCAGGCGCTTTCATTCCTTGGCATCCCTTCCAATGGAAAAGCCATCCATCCATCTGAATTGCTAGAGCACGCGCTCACCCGCTCCGACCTTCGCCATTTGACGCATTGCAACGACATCTTCTGACTTAACGCGGTATAACGAAAACACGCAGCCGTGCCATGTTCGCGATACAGAGAACCGCTATTCCTTCATGATGTCTGCGTATAACCTTCATTGTTCGCGCTAGCTGCGCGGCAGCCCCTCACGTAGACGTTTCAAGGAGATCTGGTCATGACACAGCGTACGGTATTGGTTACTGGCGGCACCGGCGGCATTGGTACCGCGATCGTGCGCAAGCTGGCCACACAAGGACACAGGGTCGCCACTAACTACCGCGACGAGGCCAAAGCCGAGGCCTGGCATAAGATGATGGCGGACGAGGGCATCGAGATTTGCATGGTGCCAGGCGACGTCGCCGATCCGGTCTCCTGCGAAAACATGATCAACGCCATCCACCACAAGTGCGGTCCGGTGGAGATTCTGGTCAATAACGCAGGCATCACCCGTGATACGACCTTCCACAAAATGAGCTATCAGCAGTGGATGGACGTGGTAAACACCAACCTCAACGCCTGCTTCAACGTCACGCGCCCGGTGATCGAGGACATGCGCACCCGCAAATGGGGCCGTATCGTGCAGATCAGCTCGATCAACGGCCAGAAGGGCCAATATGGTCAGGCTAATTACGCGGCGGCCAAGGCCGGCATGCACGGCTTCACCATTTCTCTGGCCCAGGAAAATGCCCGTTTCGGCATCACCGTGAACACCGTGTCACCGGGTTATGTAGCAACCGACATGGTGATGGCCGTTCCGGAGGAAGTACGCGAAAAGATCGTTGCCCAGATTCCCGTCGGCCGCCTCGGCAAGCCCGAGGAAATCGCCCATGCGGTAGCGTTCTTCACCACAAATGAGGCGGCCTGGATTACGGGTGCCAACCTGGCCATCAATGGCGGGCATTACATGGGCTGGTGATCGACTGCGAGATGAGAGGCCAGCGCCTGTGTCCACGGCGCCGGCCTCTCATCCTTCATCTTTTCTCTCCGCCAGCAGTTTCTCCACGATCTTTCCCACGGCAGCGAATGCAAACGCCCCGGTCACATGCGTAGCAGCACCCAATCCGCCGCCGCAGGCCAGGTTCATGGCGTCGCCTCCTGGCGGACGCGTGCCGCATACGCTGCCATCGGGCTGCGGATATTGCACGTTCTGCAAGGAATACACCGCCGACACACCGAAATAGCGATCCGGATTGCGGGGAAAGCCAAAGTCCTGCCGAAGCTTTTTGCGGATCAGGCTGAACATCGCATCATGCTCGGTTCGCGACAGGTCGCGCACACGAATCTGAGTGGGATCGGTGCGGCCACCGGCCGATCCCACCGTCACCATAGGCAGTTTGCGACGACGGCACCATGCAATCGCTTCCAGTTTCACCCGAAAGGCATCGCAAGCATCCAATACGGCGTCATACCCGCGATCGAGCAGTTCGTCCAAGGTCGCTGGCGTCAAAAAGCGCTCAATGGCCTCCAACCGGATGGCCGGATTGATCGCATGCGCACGCGTGGCGATCACGCCGACTTTGGGCTTGCCATATTCGCCGTCTAACGCGTGCAGCTGGCGGTTGGTATTGGAAAGACACACCTCATCGGCATCGATCAGCGTCATGCGCCCAATACCGCTGCGCGCCAGCGCTTCGGCGGCCCAGGAGCCAACCCCGCCGATGCCGATCACACAAACATGCTTGTGCGCCAGTTGCGCCACGGTACCGGCGCCATAAAGCCGATCGATGCCGTCAAAGCGCACGGTGGGATAGGCCATGTCACTCATGGTCGGTCACCGGGTGCCGTGCCGGAAGCAGAAACATTCACGCGAGTACCTGGAGAGTAAAAACCGGAGGTTATTTTACTGTCGCACCGAGCGCCCATGGGTCTTGCGGTATCCTCCGCGGTCATCTGTCCCCAGGATTAGGAAACATTATGCGTGCTGCGCTTCTGATCGTACTTGGGTTAGCCATCGGCATCATCGGTACGGTGTTCGTCATGCAAGCCTTGAGCGAGCGCAACCCCGTTCCCAAAGCTGTGATGGTTACGATGGGTTTTCATCGACATCAGTTGCAGCAGGCAATCAAAGGCGGTCAATGCGAAGCCTCTGCAACACTCGACCAGTTGCAGCACATGCAGATGATTGCCGCCGACATACCGGCAGTATTTCCGGGTGCACCAAAGCCATTCAACGATTTGGCCAGCCATTTGCGCGCCGCCCTGCAAACGGCTTCACAATCCGAGCCCAAGGATTGCCCTGCCCTGACTGCCGCGATCAAGCCTGTGGATCAGGTCTGCCAGCAATGCCATCAACAATATCGCTAGCCGCTCATCGTCAATTAGTCGCCGTTTCCTCGGGGGCGGGAAACATGAGGATAGTGATCTCCTTGCCTTGCGATATCTCTATCGCCGGCGCCCCCAAAGCAGCCATGCGGGACTTGAAGTCGGCCAGATCCTCACGCCGGCCTAATGCGGAACGGCCATTGACCGCCCACACGCGACCACCTTGCTTCCATCGCAGGACCGCCTGATCGTACTGCGACGTCACCAGGGCGCTCGCCTGAATCGGCAAACCATTCTTGGGGCTCAACACCGTCAGCATGGTGGGCGCATTCGGATCGGCGGTGAACACCGTATCGCCCGGTCGCACATTGGCGGCCAGTGTCGCTGCGGCCATGTCCCACCGTGGCTTGGTCTCCATGCGGTAAACCGGCCCCAGGTTTACCGCGCCCAACAAAAAGAGCAGCGTGGCAGCTATCGGTATGGTTCGCAGCGGCAACACGCCCGCCCCCATACCTACCACGACAAAAAATGGTACAGCGCTCCACAGAACATAACGTGGCAATAAGACGGATTTGAACAAAGAAATGCTGAGAATCAGCAACGGCAATACCAGCACACTCAGGAGTAAGACGCGCCCCTCCAGTCGGGTGCGTAGGCGGAATACGCCCATGCACGCAGCCACGACCACCAGCATCCCCAGCAGCGGCACTGCCGTATGCAACAAATCAAACTTCACCACGGCAAGCATGCGCATGAGATAGACGCTACCTGCCACAACCCATATATGTTGCCAGCTGAGCTCCGGAATCCAGCTGAATTTCTGCAACATATGGCCATCGCTGGCGGCGAAGATGGCTAGATAAAAGGGCGCGGTACATAACGCAATAAGCACCATGCTTGCCAGCCACTGGCGAAGAAAGCCCTGGCGTTCTTCAGCCGCTTGACTGCGCCAGACAAGATAGAGGGAAAGATTCGAAGCAATCAGCCATGGCATGGCATCTCCCAGCACATCCAGCGCACCTATTGCTCCGAACAAGTAGGCCGCCCAACTAAGTCTGTCTGCCTCCGGTCGCCGCACATCGATGGCGGCACGATAAGGATCCTGAGCCAGGCGTACCAAACCCCATAGCGACACCGCAATCAGCAGGGTGACCAGCGTGTAAGAACGCGCCTCTTGTCCGTATTGAACCTGTAATGGAGACAATGCCATCAGCAAGCCCCCCATGATGGCCGCCCCTCGTCCGCCGAGGCGATGCGCTATGGCGAACACCATGCCCGCAGAGAGCGCACCGAACACCGCCGATGGCGCACGCAACCAAGCGTCGTGCAAGCCAAAGCATGCCGATATCCAGCGTAATAACAGGAAATACGTCGGCATATGCCGATTGGAAAAACTGTCAGAAACCAGCCCGCCCAGATCCAGGTGGATGCGCTGGAAAGTCAGTGCTTCGTCGAGCCAAAATGGTTGGTGATCAATCCGGAACAACCGCGCTATCAGGCCAAGGCATACGATGGCCAGCATCCACACGCCATCACTCGTTAGCCACGCCGCACTCACCGTGCGCGGCGATGGTCTCGCAAGCGCCATCGCTACAGTGCCCGACGCATTACGTTGCTCGGCGCCGTAGCGCCATGCAAAACGTCGTATTACAGACATGGCGATGCTGTTCATACAGGCTAACCGGAGGCGGGGAATAGGAATCTAACGCGCCCTCTGATACATAGGTTGTCAGGTATTTATGACACGTTGGTGCGCATTCAGCCGAAAAAGATTGCGGGCATCGGAAAGAAACCTAAGCGCAAGAAGTTGGCTGATGCTTGCTACAGGAACATCGAGACACCGGCCACTCACACCTGCAAGATTAAATCCTCACCTTGCCGCGCAGCACATCCCAGTACATGACCCAGTCGCCCATCAGACTGTATAGCGGATGGCGAAACGTAGCCGGTCTATTTTTTTCAAAGACAAAATGGCCGATCCAGGCAAAACCATAACCTGCGACAGGCGCCAGCCAAAGCCAAGCCAACCGGCCCGAACAGAACGCCAATATAACTATCAGCAGCACCAGCGAGCTGCCGATGAAATGCAAGCGACGGCACCGGCGATCGCGATGCTCTTCGAGATAGTAAGGATAGAAGTCTCGAAAACTGGCATAGGCGGCCATAGCGCATCCCCGGCAACCAATAAGGCCAGCCTAGCCCCAAGACGGCGGCAATGCACGTCCTGCCTGCTTAATATTCCCGCCACGTTCGTGATGCACTCAGTAGGCGTCCGGTGCAATACGCCTCGTCACGCAGAATTTGCCTCTCAGCCCGTGCATTGCCACGTGAGGATGGCGCACGCAAAACCTTGGTAGCTTCTTATGCGGGCAACGGAATGAACTCCTCCTCGTCACCTTTCACCTTGCCGAAACGCTGCGCGACCCAGTCTGCCTTGGCTTGTTCGATACGCTCGCGCGAACTGGAAACAAAATTCCACCATAGATGCCGCTCACCATCCAGCGGAGCCCCTCCGAACAGCATCACACGTCCGGGCGTTTTAGCGCGGAGCACCGGCGCAGCCTCACCGGCTTGTACCGCCATATGAGAAGGTGCCAAAGCAAGTTCGCCCCAGCTCATCTCGCCTTCGATCACATGCACGCCACGCTCGAAGTGTTCCTCCGGCAACCGGACCACCGCTCCCGCTTCCAGCCGGGCCTCGATAAAAAACATGGGGGCAAACACTTTGACGGGCGACGTCTCGCCGTAGGCCGTGCCGGCGATCAACGTCAACTCGGCCGCTGGCAAGTGGATACGGGGCAGGCTAGCGGCCTCGTGATGATGGAACTCCGGTTCGACTTCCTCGTTCGAGCGAGGCAACGCTACCCACACTTGGATGCCATGCATACGCTGCCCGCTAGCACGCGCCTCCGGCGGCGTACGTTCCGAGTGGACGATACCGCGCCCAGCCGTCATCCAATTCACCGCTCCCGGCGTAATGTCGGCCAAGCTGCCCAGGCTATCGCGATGGCGGATGACCCCATCGAACAACCAGGTGACGGTAGCCAGGCCAATATGCGGGTGCGGCCGTACGTCCATGCCCTTCCCAGGCGCGAAATTAGCAGGCCCCATATGGTCATAGAATACGAACGGTCCTACATGGCGTGCGGTGAGCACCGGCAGCAAGCGCCGCACAACGAACCCATCACCGAGATCATGCAGACGACCGTTATCAATCAAAGCAGGCTTGGCTTGCACGTGTACGCTCCAAATTAGCTGATGCCGATATTGCACCGGTGCACTATGGCTTGCATTCCCTATCGGAACGAATGAATCCGGCGCTCTATGCTTCTTGACCTGAGTGTCCTTGCCATTCCCGATGAAGAACACGCATTACAGCCAACGAAAGCCTCTTGCCTGCGGCGAAACCGGGATCACTCCATCTCTCTTTGCCCCGTTGCGGGCTCCAGCAGCCAGGCGGAAAGTTGTGCCGCGATACCTTCTGGCACTTTCATCCAACTGAAGTGGTCGGCAGGCTGGCCGGCAAGTTGCTCGGAAATCACCACACCCGTCCGACGCACCGCCTTTGGCATTTTGTCCAGCAGCCAATCGAGCGAGAGCGACGGGGCAAGCCAGTCATCACACATGCGCAGGGCAAGAATGGGAGTATCGATAGCGCTCATTTGCCGTTCGACGTCAACCTTCATACCAGTGACTGAGTAGCGTCCGATGCGACCGCTGCGTGCCCAATCCGCGATAACGCCACGTGCCTCATTGCCGCCAAAACCGATCTTGCGTCCGGGAAGCCGACCTATAAGCCGCGCCAGGGCGGCAGCGAATACATAGGCAGCCAAAATCAGCCGCCCATGAGAAAAACATCGCCAATAAGGCGCCCCGCTGGCCACCAAAACAATGCCTGATACATCCCCGCGATGAAGACCAGCGTAAAGGCAAGCCAGCTGTCCGCCAAGGCTGTGCCCACCCACCCATAACGCTGCGTGCGGCCAGCGCAGCTTAGCCTCCGCGATCCCGGCGACGAGGTCCGCCTCAAGCAAGTCCCGATATCCCCAATCCACATGCCTGCCGGCACGCTGATCGCTGGACCCTATACCTCGCCACTCATGCAAAGCCACAGCGATGCCACGCGCAGCGAACGCTTCGGCCAGCGGCACGTAATACTTGGCGGGCACCCCCATTGCAGGCAGCCAATACACCATGCGCCCAGGCGGGTTGTTGGGTTGCACGAAGATAAGCTCGCTGCGCGCACCATCAGTCGCCATGATCGGCACGACGACAGCAGGTGCGATGAATGTGGCGGACGATTCAAATGCGGACATCCATCGAGATTACTCAATTGCCGCCGCAGGAACAAAAAGGCCGACATAGGCCGGCCTTGCGAGCATGGGCTCCAATGCAATTGCGAGTCAGGCTTTGCTGACTTCGTCAGCCTGCAAACCCTTCTGCCCTTGGACAACCTTGAAGACCACTTTGTCGCCTTCTTTAAGGCTCTTGAATCCTTGTCCGACAATTGCGCGGAAATGTACGAATACGTCAGGGCCGTCTGCTCGACTAATGAAACCGAAACCCTTGGCGTCATTGAACCATTTGACTGTGCCAGTTACACGTTCATCCGACATAACTCACTCCATCCATTCAAAGCGTTTAACTCTGAGACCAGCCGACCCACCCGAGCCGACGGCTTACTGGGTATGCCGATATTGGGTGGGGGCGTTGCGGACAGGGACCGCACTGCGGACACGCGCCTTACCAAGCAGACACAGTGAACACAGAATAATCATTTCCGTGAAACGATATGTGATGGAAAATTCACACACGCCAAGCGGTTCGTCCCTGCCACCAGAGCCGAGCAATACTGAGTTTCTCGGCGATTCAGACCGCCAGAACTTCCTCGGCCTGCAGGCCCTTGGGGCCTTGTTTCACCACAAACGTTACCTTCTGCCCCTCTTTCAACGATCGAAAACCGTTGCCCTGGATCGACTTGAAATGCACAAACAGGTCACCGCCCTTGTCGCTGCTGATGAACCCGTATCCCTTGGCATCGTTAAACCATTTGACGGTGCCTGTTGCACGTTCTTCCGACATGACTTACCCCATCCATTCAAGCGCTTACCCTAAACCGACCCACCCGAGTCGGCAGCCACTGTGAACATACCAATCATGTGCAGGCTGGCACGTTGCCTTGCAAAACACACAGGAAATGCACGGCCCGTCAAGCGGACACAGTCGCTACAGCATAGTGAGTTCCGTGAAACGATATGTGATGGAAAATTCACGTGTGGAATCACATTTGGGAATCGGTGTTCCCAAAACGAAAAAGCCGGGCACTAGGCCCGGCTTTAAATCGATTTATTCAGGAAATCAGGCAGGCATGACTTCGTCGGCCTGCAGGCCCTTCTGGCCTTGCACAACCTTGAAGCTGACCTTCTGGCCTTCTTGCAGGCTCTTGAAACCGTTGCCCTGGATCGCGCGGAAATGCACGAAAACATCCGGACCATTGTCACGGCTGATGAAGCCGAAACCCTTAGCATCGTTGAACCATTTAACGGTACCGATCTGACGATCAGACATGTAACTCACTCCAAACTAGGCTTTTCAAACAAAAAAGACTCAACCCCCACAATGGGGCCGACTTACTGGTGTGCTAAGGAAAACCCTAGGGGTGAGCGATGAGGCAGATCGTAATCGGCTGCATCGGGTCACGTGACTCTGGTGACCCCGGCAAACACAGTGCTGTGCATGATACTCGCAAATAAGTATCAACGGTGAATTTGCGTTCAGGAAGAATTGCTTTTGGGAAATAAACGCTATCCTAGACAACTATTCGCGCCGATTGAGCGAGGACTGCGGCATTGAACAAGGCGGGAGATTTCTTTACGGCGAGATATGCCAAAGCCAAGATCCTCATCGTATTGCTAGGAGGCATGCTTCTGGCTGGCTGCAACCATGCCGTACGCCCGTCGCGGCATCTTCCGGCATCGAGCGCCGTCACCCAAACGGGTATCCCGGCCTGCGACAGTTATTTGGACCATTACCTTGCCTGCCACCGTGCAGCGGATATCTATGCCCCCGACAAATTGCAGTCGCAGTACCAAGCGATGCGCGGCACGCTATTGCAAGAAGCTGCCGATCCCAAGGTCCGGCCGTATCTCGCCTATCGCTGCATGGGCTTGACCCGGCAATTGAACGCTGCACTAAAGGGCCGCTCCTGTGCCCCGGAAAATGCCAGCACTGCAGCGCCTTCCTCACCCTGATCCCCCAGCGCTTGTATGTCCTGCGTTTGAATATCGGCCCCACAGAAGCCATAAACGAACGCTAGGCCACCCACTTCGATAAGCGCCAATGCGCGCGCAGCGGCGCTGCATAGTGTGCGGGACGGCAACGCCCCAGTCGCACTGCGGGAGTGCCGTGCCATGCAGCCGTCGAAGCGACAGCCTCCGCCAGCTCAGCCAGCATCCGCTCCGTGGGCTTGACTCCATCTTCGAAATACAACGCTTTGATTTCGAAAATACCTTCCTTGCGATGGGCTTTGGCGTCCAGGCGCCCGATCAACTGGCCACGATGCAGGATAGGCAATACGTAGTAGCCATAGCGACGCTTGGCAGCGGGCAGATAGCATTCAATCGCATAGTCAAAATCAAACATCGCTCGCACACGCGCACGATCCCACACCAGTGGATCGAAAGGAGAAAGCAGCGCCGTATGCGTGGCGCGCAGGCGGCCTGCCTGGGCTTTTTGCAGCAATGACGTGTGATCGCGATGCACGTAGGCAGCGTTATCCCATCCAGCCACCGGCACGCTCAACAATTCTCCCGTCGCGAGCATGGGCGCCAATTCGCGCTCATCTACGGCGGGTTTCAGCCGAAAATAATCGGCAATCCATTTCGCTTGCGTAATACCCAACGCGCGCACGCTGTCGAGAACAAAACGGCGGCGCCACGCTTCAGGCGATTCGGTTGTGTTTGATGTGTCCTGTGGCGGGTCCAATTTCGCCAGCACTCGTTCCGCCAAGTCGTAGACGCGCTGGAAGCGATCGCGCCGCGTCACCATCAATTCGCCCGATGCGAACCACGCTTCAAGCCATCGCTTTTCAGGCTTCCAGCCCCACCATCCCGAAACACCTCGATCAGTACGCTCGAAATCGGACGCACGTACGGCTCCGGAAACACGAATGCGCTCCAGCATGGCCTGCATGTCATGCAAGTGGGCCGCCTTAATGCGAGCCGCGTGGCGGTCTGCCCAATGATTGCTTTCGATCTGTGTCCGCCAAGCCCGATGAGCCCGAATATCGGCAGCGGTCACAAAGCATGCTTCATGAGCCCAGCACTCAGCGATGCGCCCATGCTCCAACGCTTCGTCCAACCATGCCTGAGGGTAATCACCCAAGCGGGCGTAAAGCACCAGGTAAGGGCTCCGGGCAACCACATGGATGCTGTCGATCTGCAATAGACGCATCCGCTGGATGGCCGTCACCACATCGTCATGGCGGGCACGCTTCGAGGGTCTGGTCAATAATCCCTGTGCGGCCAATTGCATGGCTCTCGCCTGTCCAAGCGAGATGGCTTTCACGCCGAATGAAAATCCGCTCAATGAAGGTGCGCCTTCACAAAATGATTACGCCACTATTGTGCTGGTATTTACCGCCCTATTGCTAATGTGTGCACAAGCTTGGCAGGTCGTTATCATCGAACGCCATCGCGTGAGGGATAGTGGCCTGGCATGCCAAGTGCCCTTGCATGGAGCTATCACAATGACTTATCGCACCCCCACCCTGGCGATTCTGATGACTGCCAGCTTGTTTGCCGGTAGCGCTGCGTTTGCCCGGCAGCCACAGACTCAGCAGCCGATGCAAACACCAGCGCAGCAGAACGCCATGAGCAACAACAGCATGTCCCCCTCGCCCTCGAATGACAGTGCCACTTACAACACGGCACAGGGTCAGGTCACTATCAACTCGACCATGGGGCAGGCCCCATCAACTGCATCGCCCCCCTCCTTTGAACAGCTCTCCGGCGGAAAGAAATACATCACGAAGGATCAGGCCAATGCATACCCACCGCTAGCCAACGACTTTCTCTATGTCG
This sequence comes from Dyella sp. SYSU CM1112, assembly GCF_058216415.1. NCBI lineage: Bacteria > Pseudomonadati > Pseudomonadota > Gammaproteobacteria > Lysobacterales > Rhodanobacteraceae > Dyella > Dyella sp. SYSU CM1112. The sequence continues at coordinate 91,342 of NZ_JBZEGI010000006.1, forward strand.
CCGGCGCCAACGGTCAACGAATTTCAAAAGCGCAATACGAACATTGGCTAAAAGACTTGAACTAAGTCGCAACCGCTACTCACACTTTGACGATTGCTTCACGCCGGCCATCCTGCGATGGCCGGCATTTTTATCTCTACGTGCAGATCGCTAGACTTGGGCACCGTTGCGCTGGCAAAAGGCGCGCTGGGGAATTGCCATGAAGCCGTGGTCCAACTATTTGCTACTAAGCGCATGCATCAATCTTGCTGCATCACCACTTTATGCACAGAACATTGCCCCTGCAGATGTCCGCGCATGCACAGGCATCAATAACAACGCGCAACGCCTTGCCTGCTATGACCGAGCTGCCGGCCGCGGCAACATGCAGACGGCACAAAAGCAAAACGCTTCGACTGCATCGCCCAGCAATGGCGTCTTTCAGCACGAGCACCCTGTCACCGCTGAAGAGGAAACCGCCAGCAACGCCGCACCACTTTCATTATTGGACAGCCGTTGGGAACTTTCGCCGCAAAGCAAACTGGGAACGTTCAACCTGCGCGGATACAAACCCATCTACGTCCTGCCCTTCTTTGCCACCAGCCATCAAAACAACTTGCCTAGCAGTCCCAATCCCATCAACACCGAGCACACCCCGCTGGGCATGCAGGCCGTTGAAGGCAAATTCCAGCTCAGCCTGAAAACCAAAATATGGCAGGGCGTGTTCGGCGACACTGGTGATCTTTGGGTTGGCTATACCCAAGATTCCTATTGGCAGGTTTACAACTCGAAACTCTCGCGACCGTTCCGCGAGACCGACTACGAACCCGAAGCCCTGTTGGTGTTCGATACGAATTACCACCTATTCGGCTGGAACGGCCGCCTGCTAAGCATTGGCGTCAACCACCAATCCAACGGTCAATCCGATCCGCTTTCGCGAAGCTGGAATCGCGTGATGGCACAAGTCGGATTCGAACGTGCGAACTGGACCATCATGCTTCGCCCATGGTGGCGCATTCCCGAGCACGGGACGGACGACAACAATCCGGACATCAGCAACTACATGGGACGTGCCGATATGCAGATCATTCACGAGTGGCACGGCCAGGAGTTCAGCCTTACATTGCGCGACTCGCTACGCGGCGGCAGTCAGCAACATGGCTCCGGGCGCATAAGCTGGAGCTTCCCCCTGGTCGGCAACTTGCGCGGTTACATGGAGCTGTTCAAGGGATATGGCGAGAGCATCATCGACTATAACCACAACGCCACATACCTTGGCGTGGGCATCTCGCTACTGGATTGGTATTAGCAAAAAGCAAAGCCCATGACCGGGCTTTGCTTTTTGCTCGCAACGGCTCAGTGGTGATGGCCGTCTGCGCCATGTACGTGACCATGCTCGACTTCTTCCGCACTGGCCTCACGTACTTCGGTCACCTCGATATCAAAATGCAGCGTCTGGCCGGCCAAGGGATGATTACCATCGATATGCACGGTATCACCATCGACCTTGGTGACGGTCACATGGATGACACCTTGCGGTCCGTTGCCCTGGAACTGCATACCGGGCTGGATATCTTCCACACCCTGAAACGCCTCGCGAGGCAGTTCCTGCACCAATTCCGCATGATGTTCGCCATAGCCCTCGGCAGGCGCCACATCCACCTTGAACTGATCGCCCGCGACGCGGCCTAGCATCGCCTTCTCCAGCCCCGGCACGATCTGGCCGCTGCCATGCAGATAGGTCAGAGGCTCGCGGCCTTCGGAACTATCGATCACCTGCCCGTTGTCGTCGGTGAGCGTGTAATGAAAGGAGGCGACGGCGTTGTCAGCGATTTGCATGGATGGTCTCGCTTTGAGTGGAGGAGCGCCGACCTGCGCCGACGTTGGGATCGATAAGACTACCATCCCAAGGCGCTGGGCGCGTCAAACATGCCAGAATGACTGCAGGCTGACCCGCTGATCCCATGACCCGATTTCTCGAAGCCTGGCGTCATCGCCCGACTCACCGCCAGGTGTGGGCCTTGGCCATGCCCATGATCCTTTCCAACCTCACCGTGCCCATGGTCGCCTTGGTGGATAGCACTGTGGCTGGGCATTTACCGCAAACGCAAGATCTCGGCGCGGTGACGGTTGGCAGCGCAGTCTACGCGTTGCCCGTATGGAGCCTGGGCTTTCTGCGCATGGGTACGACCGGCTTCGCGGCACAGGCCCAAGGTGCGAACGACCTTTCTGCCCTGCGTACCGTGCAGATACAGGCTTTGCTGCTTGCAGCCGTGCTGGGTGTGCTGGTGGGTGCGCTGATGGTTCCGTTGCTACCGTGGCTGGTCGGCCAGATGCATTCCACCCCGCTGATGAGAGATCGCGCACTGGATTATCTGCATCTCCGCTTACTTGGCTTACCGGCCGCACTCTTGAACTATGCGCTCGCGGGTTGGTTCATCGGTGCGCAACGCGCACGCACCACATTGAGCCTGCTGCTGGTAACGAACATCCTCAACATCGGGTTGAATCTGTTATTTGTGCCGATGTTTGGCTGGGGCGTTCCAGGTATCGCGCTAGCTTCGGTTGGTGGTGAATGGTTGGGCGCGCTCTATGGACTATGGCGTGCATGGCAAGCGGTGGGCGGCATCGCAGGCCGCGTCGACTGGCTTGCCATGCGCAACTGGCTACATTGGCGGCCGCTACTGATGGTGAACCGCGACATTTTTCTGCGCACTTTGGCATTGGAAGGGGTGTTTTTCAGCCTTTCATTATTCGGCGCCCGGCTGGGTGATGCCACCGTCGCTGCCAATGCGCTTCTGCTCAATGGCCTGATGCTGACGGCCTTCGGCCTGGATGGACTCGCCAATGCAATAGAAGCCTTGAGCGGTCATGCGATCGGTGCAAGGGACTATCACGCACTACGCCGCGCCCTGGTGGTTGCAGGTGGATGGTCGCTGATCGGCAGCCTGGGTTATGCCTTCTTCTTCGCCGTGGCCGGGCATCTTTTTGTCGATCTGCAAACCAACTTGCCCGAGGTCCGCCAGGCCGCCTATCACTATCTGCCATGGCTGACCGTACTGCCCGTCGTGGCAGTATGGAGCTACCTGCTTGATGGCCTGTTCATCGGCGCGACGCGCGGGCGCGAAATGCGCGATGGCATGCTGGCATCCGTGGCCATCTTCGCCCTGCTCGTATGGCTCACCCGCGGCTTCGGCAACCATGGACTTTGGTTCGCCTTTCTGACCTTCATGGCCATCCGTGGATTAAGCCTGGCATGGCTGGGCCTTCGCCTGCGCCAGCGTCGCGCATGGATTGCATGACTTCCTGGAATCGTACCAGCACGATGTCGTCCATCAACGCTTTCTCGTTCCATCGGCTAAGCATCGGCGCGCTTTGCGTACTGCTCAGTGTCATCGTGCTATCGGCCCGTGTACAGGCTCAAGACACCACCCCTGTCATCGGCACCGACACGACGCAGCAGCTGGCTCAGGCCATTGACGCGCAAATCGGCGAACCCCGCTTTGCTTTCGCAAGCTGGGGCATTGCCGTAGTGTCGCTCGACACGGGACGCATACTTTATACGCACACTCCCAACCTGCTCCTGCAGTCTGCGTCGACAGCCAAACTCTATACGGCTGCCCTGGTCTTGGACGCCTTGGGCACCGATTACCGTGTTCCGACCCAGTTGCTGGCTACGGGACCCATCCTGCATGGCCGTCTGGATGGATCTTTGATTTTGCGCGGAATGGGTGATCCCACACTCGATACCCCCGGCACCAACACCGATTGGGCTGATCAGCTTGCACTGCAGCTCGCCGCCGATGGCGTCCGCGATATACAAGGCGACTTGATCGCCGATGATACGTATTTCAGCGGCCCAGCCATGGGCTCCGGCTGGGAGGCGGATGATCTGCAAAGCTGGTTCGCCGCGCCCTCATCGGCATTGAGCGTGCACGAAAACGAGGTCGACGCCACTGTGACACCAGGCAAAGTGTCAGGCCAGCCGGCACAGCTGGTGCTGGATCCTTCCGCAGCAATTCCGCAGGTGGTCAACAGCATGATCACCACCGCGCGTAATACCCGCAGCGACATCAATCTCTATCGCGCTCCGGGTCGCAATACCTTATATGCATTCGGCAGCGTCCCTGTAGGCATGGCACCGCAGGACTTCAAACTCTCCATGCCCGATCCAGCGTGGTATGCCGGCTCCTTGCTGCGCGATGCACTCTCGCAACACGGTATTCGTCTGCATGGCACACTGCGTGTGCAGCGCTGGCCGCAACACAATCTCGTGAAACTCGATAAGCCCGTCGTGCTGGGGCAGGTGCTCTCACCACCCATCATGGAAATACTTACCCGTGGCTTGAAGCGTTCGCAGAATCTCTATCTTCAAAATCTGCTGCAAATTGCAGGCGTCAAGGCACAGGCGGCGGCGCAAAACGACAGCAGTACCGAAGGTTTCCTGAGCACGGAAGCGTGGGCCATCCGTGCCTTGCATACCCTGCTGGATCGCATCGGTATTACACCGGGCACGGTGCAAATCGAGGACGGCGCCGGCCTTTCCCGGCAAGACCTGACCACCACTGATGCCATGGTTCGCCTGCTCACCTATCTGGCTCGCCAACCTTATGCCGAACAACTACGCGATGCCCTGCCTACGGCCGGCGTGGATGGGACCCTTGAATGGCGCATGCGTAACACGGCCGCGATGGACAACGTGCATGCCAAGACGGGCAGCATGGCAAACGTACGCTGTGTTGCCGGCTACGTGACCACGGCGTCCGGCGAACGGCTTGCCTTCGCCATCATGCTCAACAACTTTGCTCGCCAGCGCGGCGATCCAAGCCCAAGCCGTCATCTCGACGCGATCATGGAATTGCTCGCTGCATTCCACGGCCATCCTTAGATTGCCAGAAAAGCTCAACGCCTTGTCAGGTCCTTTTCGATCTTCTCCGGGGTGTCATTGGGCGCATAGCGTTTGACCACATTCCCCTCGGAATCGACCAGGAACTTGGTGAAGTTCCATTTGATCGACTCGCTGCCTAGCAAACCTTTAGCCTGTTTCTTCAGCCACTGGTAGAGCGGATGCGCGTTATCGCCGTTGACGTCGATTTTGGCGAACATGGGAAACGTTACGTCGTAGCTGGTGGAACAGAACAGTTTGATCTCTGCCTCGTCCCCAGGCTCTTGATGACCGAACTGATCGCAGGGAAAGCCAAGGACAACCAGGTCCCGGTCGCGCTGCTGGCGCCATAATGCTTCCAGCCCTTTGTACTGCGGAGTGAAACCGCACTTGGATGCCACATTGACGATCAACAGTGTCTTGCCGCGCCATTCTGCCAATGACCGCGGATTGCCGTCGATATCGGGCGCGCTGAAGTCGTAAGCGGTGGTCATCTCGTCACTCCGGTCGTATCGTCATATCCCTATGACAGTCTACTCCAGACCGCTCTTCCCAAGCTGGCATAGAATGCCGTTTTCGGCCATAGATCAGGTTCTTCGTGATCCGATTCATCGATGTCCACAAGTCCTACCGCGTCGACGGCAAGGACATCCCGGCCCTTGAGCCTTTTAGCCTGGAAATTGCGGACGGCGAAGTGTTCGGCATTATCGGGCATTCCGGCGCCGGCAAATCCACCCTGATACGGCTGATCAACCTGCTGGAACGTCCCAGCGGCGGTCACATCGTGATTGACGGCACAAACATCACTACCCTGCCCGACTCTGCCTTGCGGGCGACCAGGCAGCGCATCGGCATGATCTTTCAGCACTTCAACCTGCTTTCCTCACAGACAGTTGCCGACAACATCGCCTTTCCGATGCGCGTAGCCGGCCAGAAAGATCCGGCCGCCATTCGCGCACGTGTCGACGAACTGCTGCAACGAGTGGGTTTGAGCGCGCATGCAAACAAGTATCCGTCACAACTCTCGGGCGGCCAGAAGCAGCGCGTCGGCATCGCACGCGCGCTCGCCAATCATCCATCCATTCTGTTATGCGATGAAGCTACCAGTGCACTGGACCCCCAAACCACGGCGTCGGTACTTGAGCTGCTCGCCGAGATCAATCGCGAGCTTCGTATCACGGTGGTATTGATCACACACGAAATGGATGTGGTGAGACGGATATGCGACCGCGTTGCGGTGCTGGATGCCGGCCACATCGTGGAGCAAGGCGCCGTGGCGGATGTCTTCCTCCATCCCCGTCACGCCACGACACGCCGCTTCGTCAACGAAGCGCTTCCGGAAGAAGCCGCCGGCGAACATTTGCTCTACGAGGAGGTTCCCGGCCGCATCATGCGCCTGTCATTCCGTGGCGCAGCAACCTGGTCGCCGACGCTTGGCCGTATCACCCGCGAGACAGGCGTGGATTTCAACATCCTGGCGGGACGTATCGATCGCATCAAGGATTTGCCTTACGGCCAACTGACACTCGCCATGCAAGGCGACAATGTGGATGCCGCACAACAAGCGCTGCGAGAAGCAGGTATCGAAGTGGAGGAACTCACCCGATGATCGTCATGCACGCCCCTTTACTGCAGGCCCTGTTTCCCAACATCGACGACTGGGGCGAACTTGGCCAAGCGTGTATAGATACGCTATTGATGCTGGGAGGTTCGCTGCTCTTGACGGTCATTCTTGGATTGCCGCTAGGTGTATTGCTCTTCCTCACGGGGAAGGGACAGTTGCATGCCATGCCGAAGCTGTATGGCACACTCTCGCTGATCGTCAATATCCTGCGCTCGATTCCCTTCATTATCTTGATGATCGTGCTGATGCCGCTGACCTACGTGCTGGTCGGCACCAAGCTCGGGATCCGTGGCGCGATCCCGCCACTGGTCATTGGCGCCGCACCGTTTTTTGCTCGTTTGGTCGAAACAGCACTTCGCGAGGTAGAGCGCGGTGTCATTGAGGCTTCGCAGGCCATGGGGGCCACCACATGGCAAATTGTGCGCTATGTCCTGTTGCCGGAAGCGCGTGCAAGCCTCTGGGCAGGTATCACGGTGACAGCTATTGCGCTGGTCGGCTACACCGCCATGGGCGGTGCGATCGGTGCGGGAGGCCTTGGCGACCTGGCCTATCGTTACGGCTACCTCAGCTATAAATCCGATTACATGGTGGTTACGGTGTTCCTTCTGATCGTGCTGGTACAAGTGCTACAGATGCTGGGCGACCGCATCGTGGCGCACTACAGCCGCCGCTGACAGCATGAAACGCTGAATCATCCCCACTGATCGCTTTGCATCCAGCCGTATGGACGGCTATTCTGACGCATTGCACAAAACGGAATCCTCATGAAAAAGCTGATGGCGTTCTTGGCCGCTACCCTGCTCCTGGCCGGCTGCTCATCTTCCGGCTCCGGCCATTCGGATAGCCAGACGCTCACCGTGGCCGCAACGGCGGTTCCACATGCGGAAATCCTCAAAGAGGTCAAACCCATCCTAGCCAAGGAGGGAATAGATCTGCAAATCAAGGTATTTGCCGATTATGTGCAGCCCAATACGCAGGTTGCAGAAAAGGACATCGATCTCAACTACTTCCAGACCAAGCCTTATCTGGACACGTTCAACCGCGAGCATCACACCCATCTGGTCATCATCACCGGCGTACACATCGAACCGCTTGGCGCGTACTCGCGCAAATACAAGTCGATCGACCAACTACCCAACGGCGCAACCGTCACGCTGCCAAACGATCCGGCCAACGAAGGCCGCGCCCTGCTGCTGCTCGCCAAGAACGGCGTGATCACACTGAAGAATCCGGATGACGAATTGGCCACGCCTAAAGATATCGTCGCCAATCCGAAAAATCTCGTCTTCACGCCGCTGGAAGCAGCGATGCTCCCACGCACGCTGGACGAGGTGGATCTCGCCCTGATTAATACCAACTATGCGCTGGCTGCTGGCCTCAATCCGACCAAGGATGCGCTATTGATCGAAGACAAGCATTCGCCCTATGTAAATTATCTGGTCGGCCGTCCGGATAACCAGAACGACCCTCGCGTGAAAAAACTCGCAGAAGCGCTTACCAGTCCGGAAGTAAAGGCCTTTATCGAGCAAAAATATCACGGTGCTGTGCTGCCCGCGTTCTGACCTCAACGTTTTTTTGCACAAAGGGCCCGCAAGCTTCAAGCGGGCCTTTTTCTTTTCATCCATGGGCATATAACGCCAGCCAAGAGGCAGTCGGCGGTCACCTGATCAAGCGAGCGTTTCTTCCACCACGGCGGGAATGTCGAAAACCTGCCGAAGGTAGGTGATATATGCGTCATCGTCACACATGTTCTTGCCCGGTGAATCGCTGAGCTTGGCTACAGGCTGCCCATTGCAGCGAACCATCTTGATGACGATGTTGAGTGGCGTGGGCCCGACGTCGTTGGTGAGATTGGTACCCACGCCGAACGCCAGCTGGCAACGCCCATGGAAGTGGTGATAAAGCTTCATGACCTTCGGGATATCCAGGCCGTCGCTGAAAACCAGGATCTTGCTGCCCGGATCAACACGGTTCGCCTGGTAATGCGCCAGCACACGCTCGCCCCAGGCAAAGGGATCGCCGGAATCATGGCGCGTACCGTCGAACAATTTGCAGAAATACATATCGAAATCGCGCAGGAAAGCCGTCAAGCCATAGACGTCCGATAGCGCAATACCCAGGTCTCCCCGATACTCCTTCGCCCATGCTTCCAGCGCGGCTACCTGCGAATCGCGCAATCGCGGCCCGAGCGCCTGATGCGCTTGCAGATATTCATGGGCCAATGTACCCACCGGACGCAAACCCAATTGCCAGGCCAGCCATACATTACTGGTGCCCGCCAGTTGTGAGCCCAGGCCCTCATGCAAGGTAGTGACGACTTCCTTATGCCATCGCCCCGAGAAACGACGGCGCGTGCCGTAGTCGGCAATCCGGCATTCCTTGTAGCCCGGCGTGTCTCGCAGCAAGGCGATCTTTTCCATCAGGCGGCGACGCCCTTCGTTGAGATCCCCATCCGGACGGGTACGCCGAAAGTAGATCTCATTGATGATTGCCAGCAAAGGAACTTCAAACAGGATCGTGTGCAACCAGGGGCCACGGATGCAAATCTCGATTTCGCCGTTGTTACGCGCTGACGGCGTTATTTCCACATATTTGGGGTTGAGCTGAAACAAGCCGAGGAAGTCGATGAAATCACTCTTCAGAAAACGCCAAGTGCGCAGGTAATCAAGCTCTTGCGCGCTGAAACGAAGACTGCAAAGAGCATGCAGCTCTTCGCGAATTTCATCGATGTATGGCACCAGGTTGATGCCGGGATTGCGGCACTTGAAGCGATATTCCACCTGCGCCGCAGGGTATTGATGCAGCACTACCTGCATCATGGAAAATTTGTAGAGATCGGTGTCGAGCAGTGAGCTGACGATCATGGAGTATCCATGTCGGTGGAGAGGAACCCGAGGTATTTCGGGAAGGGCGACGCCATTATCTCGCCAGAGCCTCGGCATGCACAGAGACACGTGTTCGATAAGCCGAAAAAGATAAAACCCCGGCAGCCAGGGGAATAACTGCCGGGGTTTGTTAGGTCGCGTTCCGGGGGGAGGGTAAACTAGGAACCGACCCCTGGATGCCATGAATTTCCATGCCATCCGGTCGTCGCCTCACGGCGATTCGTTTACTTAGTGCGGCTTGTGCGAACGAAGTTCAAGGCTATGGCTGGATTGATTCAGCTTGCCGATAGGAAATCGACGAGACCTCAGAGGATCAACCGCATTTGCTTTCCAAGTCGCTGTCATGACAAGGCCATAGAGTATGTTGCGTCGCTGTCTTAGCTTGTTAGCTTTATGTTTTGTGCTGCCCCTGCATGCGGCTGATCTCCGCATTGATGTTGGTCACGGCATCCGCATCTGGACGACATCCCAATTATTGGCCCGCCACGATGCACGGACTGTGACGATTCCAGCCGACGTCGCCTTCCAACGCTCCATGCAATACCAGGCCGTGCCTTTGCGAGCCCTGCTGCCAGGAGTGGCAGAAGGTGAGCGCTTGCAATTCATCGCTTCGGATGGCTTTTCAGTTGAGATCCCAGTCGACGCCGTGCTCAACAGCGCAGGCGCGCAGGCGTGGCTCGCGGTGGAAGATCCCAGGCATCCGTGGCCGTCATTGCCGGGGAACAAAGGCCATGCCGGCCCCTTTTACATCGTTTGGACAAACCCCGCTGCGGCGCGCATCAGTACGGAACAATGGCCCTACCAATTGGCACGCGTCCAATTGACGCAGAACCCTGCATATCGCTTCCCACACACTGCCCCGGACTCCTCGCTGCCGCCGGACAATCCGGTCCAACGCGGCTACGTCGTTTTCCAGCGCACATGCTTTGCCTGTCATACGCTCAACGGCGAAGGCGATGCGCGTATGGGGCCGGACCTCAATATTCCTCACAATCCCACCGAGTATCTGAGCGACGATTTGCTGCGCGCGTTTATTCGCAATCCACAGTCGCTGCGACGCTGGCCAGAAGGAAAGATGACGGGCTTTCCGACCCAGGCATCACTCTCGGATGCCGATCTGGCGAACCTGCTTGCTTACCTTCATTACATGGCCCGGCATAAGGTCACGCCGTAGTCCGATCAAAAACCAATCACTTTTTTGAATCGGCCATCATTGCTTCCAAAGCATGCTGCCGCTGGATTTTGGTTTCTTTCGCCAAAGCGCGAACTTCTGCATAGAACACAGGCCACTGTCCATCCGCCTGCTTGAACAGGGCTGCGAACGCAGATATCCATTGGTCATAAAGCCCGAACGGCAACAGCGTTGCATTGTTGATCGGCTGCGCCACCCATGCATCGTAGCGATGGTCGTTCGGCCAATATCGATCGCGCCATGCCGCATAACGAGTCCGGAAGTCCTCGATCTCGCGAGCCTTCGCGGTCGCCATCGCGGTCTCGTCGATACCGCTCGCATAAAGTTTTTTCAGGCGCTCGCGCAAGTCAAGTACACGCTGCGTGAATTCGTCATCCATCACTTGCGCGTGATCATCGCCCGACGGTTCGCCGCGTGAGCGATGCCATTCCCGCAGCCCTTCGTTCTCGACAAACATGGCATAGCTTTCATTGAAAGCCGTATCGCCTTTGACGTAGATGAGCTGATGGGCCAATTCGTGAAAAATCGTACCCACCAGGTCGTCATTGTCCCAGCGCATCATGCTGCTGAGGATCGGGTCGGCAAACCACCCAAGTGTGGAATAGGCAGGAACGCCGCTGATATAGACATCGTCCCCATTTGCGCGAAGCCGCGCGGCGCTCTGCCTGGCTTTTTCTTCGTTGAACCATCCGCGATACGCCACGCATCCCGCAATCGGAAAACACTGCGGTATGGCGTTGATCGAAAAACGGGGCGTCGCATACACGTTCCACACAACGTAGGGACGATGCAGATTGACGTAATAGGTATAGCTTCGATTTTGCGGGAGTCCCAAGCTGGCCGATGCGAACTTTCGCGCCTGTTGCGCGAGCCGCAGGCGCGCAGCCAGCCTAGGATCCGTGGCTGGATCAGCAATCACTTTGCTGACCGCTCGACGGTGCAACAGCAAAGCACTCTCGCCATGGGTAACATGCGCGTAATAGCGCAGGTCAGCACATGCGCTCAATCCGAAAAATGCCACGACGAGAGCAATGAGTGGGGCGGCAGAACGAAAAATGCGGAGACGATTCATCCCCGCATTCTGGCCTAATTCTAATGTCCGCCGAAGTGACCGCCCCCGCCACCATGCCCGTGAAAGCCGCCATGGCCACCACCATGCCATCCATGACCGCCGCCATGCCAGTTACCATGCCCTCCTCGCCAGTAACGACCGCGGCCATACCAGCCGCCATAACAACATCCCCATCCACCCCAGTAACCGCCGTAATAACCATAGGGGTAGTAATAAGGGTCGTAGTAGCCGTTGTAGACCACGGCAGGGCCGCTTCCGTAATAGGCATCGCCTGCATAACCATTGCCTCGTGCATAGCTATATCCGGGAGCGACATAGCATCCTGAGAGCAAACTGATCAGGCCAGCAAGGGTCAAACCGGCAAGCGTGCGTTTCACGAGCGTTTTCATGGCGGGGACTCCATGCGAACTACATAGTTACGTTAGTCCTGTCTTTGTAAATGCGCCCTGAGCGGCAAAAGACAAGGCCGCTCAACACTACAGACTCTGCAACCGGGCGCAGCAGGCGGCAAAGCTCACAAGCTAGGCTGTGCCAAGGCACGAAGGAAATGAGGAAGCACTGCCGGATTCACCAATACGGTGAACACCACGCCGTAAGCCGCGCCCCATAGATGCGCGCTATGGTTGATATTGCCCCGCCCGCTTTGATCCATGTAGATCGAATAACCGACATAAAGCAACGCATAGATGATGGCCGGCACGGGCACGAACCAGACCAGAATGCGCGCCCACGGCGCATACAAGATGAAACCGAACAGCACAGCCGAGACCGCTCCCGAGGCCCCCAGGCTATGGTAATTCGTATTGCGCCGGTTCTTCAGATAGGTCGGCAGAATCGAAACGATCAAACCGCCCAGATAAAACAGCCCGAAACCGAACTCGCCCAGGATGGCGTCATACTGCGGTTCCATGATCCGTCCAAAAAAGAACAAGGTCATCATGTTGAACAGCAGATGCATGGGATCGGCGTGGATCAAGCCGTAAGTAACAAGGCGGTAGTATTCGCGCTTGCGCTCGATCGCCGGCGGCCACAGGATGAGATCATCGAGCAGGCGCCGGTTGTTGAACGCCATGAACGAGACGATACACGTGGCGGCAAGGATGATGAGCAGCGTAATCGGCATATGACGAATCCGACAATGATTGGAATTTCCCCATCTTGACGTTCACGAGCCAAGTTGTCGACGGCTAGAATGCGCGATCGCACCTCGTTTGCACGCAACACGATCTTATGAAGCCAATCCGCTATATGCACCTGGACGTTTTTGCAGCCAGTCCTGGAGGCGGCAACCACCTTGGCGTGGTGACTGATGCCCGCGGCTGGAGCGGCGAGCAGATGCAACGTTATGCGCGCTGGGCAAATCTGGTGGAAACCACATTTTTGCTGCCGCCCAGTGACCCTAGGGCCAGCTACAGCGTGCGCATTTTCACGCCCCAAAAGGAAATCGCCTTTGCGGGCCACCCGAGCGTCGGCAGCGCGCATGCCGTACTCGAATGCAACCTCGCCGAAGCGACAGATGGCGTGCTATGGCAGGAATGCGGCGCCGGCATCTTGCCTGTTCGTGTGGAAGGCAGTGGTGACAAGCGGATACTGATGCTGCAGTCGCCGGCGGCGCGCGTAGTAAAAAGCGGACTGCATGCCCATCCCCTGCTCGGCGCCACACTGGATGGCATCGGGCTGGGCAAGCTTCCACCGGCGCTGGTCGATGGCGGAAGACGCTGGTGGCTGGCCGAGTGCGCCGACGAAGCCAGCCTGCGTGCATGGAGCCCGGACCATAGTGCAATCGGAGCGTTGGCTGTCGCCAGTGGCAGCATGGGTTTGTGCGCGTTCGCACGCAGCAGCCATCGCGATTATCAGTTGGTCGTACGCGCCTTTCCCTCTGGCGTAGGCATCGTGGAGGATCCTGCCTCCGGAGCGGCCAACGGCCTTATCGCGGCCTACATCGCGCAGACCGAACCCGACGGCCCACTGGCACGCGGCTACGCCGTCAGCCAAGGCCGCGAGATGGGCCATGACGCGTTATTGATTGCGCACATTGTTGACGACACGATCTGGATCGGCGGATACACCCATACCGTCATCGACGGAATATTGCACTGGAACGGCGGCTGAGAGCGAGGCACAGTCCGCCGCCTCACTCTCAATCGCCGCTTCAATCATGCTTTGCTCTCGTCGAGATTCGCGCGACGCACGGCTACTCTGGACAGCGCGGAAAGATCCATGCCTTCGGCACCATCTGCCAACGCTTCGATCAGGCTGTCACGCAAGATACCCGCCAGCGGCATGGGCACACGCACAGCCTGTCCTGCTTCCTGCGCAAGCATCACATCCTTCAGGGCAAGTGGCAAAGCAAAGCCTGGCGGAGTAAAACGCTGCTCGGCAATCGCTTTGCCATAACCTTGATACACCGGTGATGCGAAAAGCGTGCTGGTTATCAAGTCGATGAAGTCGGAAGCGCTCACTCCATGCGCACGCACCAGCACTGCCGCTTCCGCCATGCTTTCGATGGCCGTCACGATCATGAAATTGCCGGCCAGCTTCACTGCGTTGGCACGTTCCGGAACATCGCCCATCGGCCAAAGCCGGACGGCCATTTTTTCAAGCAAGGGTGTGGCCTTTTCAATCGCAGAAGCCTGCCCTGCCAGCACCATGTTGAGCTTGCCTGCGGCAGCGACATCCGGACGGCCAAAAACGGGGGCGGCCACATAGTGCAATCCACGCTTGCTATGCTCCTCCGCCATCTGCCTGGCAAGCGCAACGGAAATAGTGGCGTGATTGACATGCACGGTGCCGGGGTCCATGGCATCGAGCAGGCCACTGTCGAGAAATACCTCCCTGACCGCCTGATCATTGGCCAGCATGCTATGTACGACATCGCCTTGCGCAGCACGATCGGGCGTGCGCACAACTTTCGCGCCGAGCGACGCCAATTGTTCCGTCGCCGCCTCTGAGCGATTCCACACAGTCACGCTGTAACCGGCAGCAACGAGGTTGCTGGCCATCGCGCAGCCCATCGCGCCAAGTCCGATAAAGCCGACTTTCATAAGAGGTCTCCTGTTGCAGACGATAAGTTGAACATGTTCGATGTTGAGTTCAGGCGAAGTACTAAAAAATCGCTAATGAAACGTCGTAAATGGCCGCACGGCGAGCGTAAGTAGCGAGAGGGACTTGAAGTGTACTTCGGATACCGGGAGTCGAAGCACCGCATACATCCGCCATTGGCCGACAGTCGCTTATCGGCACTCTAGGGCCTGTTTACACTACTGGCGTGGCACGCGTTGCCGTTGCGTAGCCGTCAGGTGGTAGTGCGTGGCGCAGGCCTGGCTGGCTGCCAGGTCAAGCCGCGCGCTGCCGCATGGCGGCTACGCAACAGCAACCCGAAGGGCTGGGTCTGTTTGCCCGCCATACCGCGTCATCGCTCAGTTGTGGACCGACGTACACGCCTTCGCTCTTCCTTGTCTGGCGCGCAAACAGCTCCCAGCGCGAGCTACGCTAGTAGTGTAAACAGGCCCTAGGCCACTTCCCCGGCAGCACGACCGGAGGCCCATGCCCATTGAAAGTTGTAGCCACCGAGCCATCCGGTTACGTCGACGACCTCGCCGATGAAATACAGGCCCGGCATGCGTTTTGATTGCATGGTGGCGGATGAAAGCTCATCTGTATCCACGCCTCCAAGCGTCACCTCGGCCGTACGATAGCCTTCCGTGCCGCTCGCCACGATCGGCCAATCGTGCAAACGCAACCCGATCTCGTGCAACTCCGCCTCGCGGTACTGGCGCATGGGCTTGCTGACCAACCAGTGTTCGCATAATCGCTGTGCCAGCCGCCGTGGCAACACGTCGCCCAGCACATTGCGCAACTCTACCGCCGGTCGCGCCTGACGCTGATCTACCAACCATTCCGCCAGCTTGAGCTCCGGCGACAGATCGATACGCAAGTCATCGCCGGGCTGCCAATAGGAAGAAATCTGCAAGATGGAAGGGCCGCTCAGCCCGCGATGCGTAAACAGCATGCCCGCGCGAAAGCAACGTTTGCCGACGCGTGTTTCCACCACAGGCAAAGCGACGCCGGCAAGATCCTGATAATGCTCCTGATGCTTGCCGCTCAAGGTCAGCGGCACCAAACCGGCGCGCGTGGGCAGCACGTTATGCCCAAACTGCCGCGCCACGTCATAGCCGAAGCCCGAGGCGCCCATGCTGGGAATGGAAAGCCCTCCGCTTGCCACCACCAACGATGAGGCATGCAGCTCTCCCCTCACCGTCCGTATAGCAAACCCCTCTTCCGTCTTGCGCACCTGCTCCACGACACAACTGGTTTCTATTCGTACACCTGCCGCCGCGCACTCGTCCAACAGCAATCGCACAATCAATTTGGACGATTCATCGCAGAACAATTGCCCAAGCTCTTTTTCGTGATAAGCGATGCGATGTTTCTCGACCAAGGCGATGAAATCGTATGGCGTGTAACGTGCCAAAGCCGACTTGGAAAAATGCGGATTCGCCGAAAGATACTGCGCGGGCGTCACACCCAGGTTGGTGAAATTACAGCGACCGCCGCCTGACATCAGTATCTTTTTGCCGGGCTTGTTAGCGTGGTCGACGACAAGCACGCGCCGGCCGCGCTGTCCGGCCGTGATGGCGCACATAAGTCCCGCGGCGCCCGCGCCAATGACCAGAACATCCACTTTCACGCAATCGCCACCATCTCAGCCGCCGGACTGTACACTTTGTCATTATCCAACAGTTGCATGACTTACACTGCCTCTCCGGATTATCCCAAGGATTACCACGATGCCTTCTTTCGATGTGATCTCCGAAGTCGACAAGCACGAGCTGACCAATGGCGTGGATCAAGCCAATCGCGAACTAGCCAATCGTTTTGACTTCAAGGGCACCGACGCAAAATTCGAACTGGACAAGCTTGAGATTACCCAGAGTGCGCCCAGCGAGTTTCAGTTGCAGCAGATGCTGGACATTCTGCGCGGCCGGCTGGCAGCCAGAAAGATCGACCTCCGCGCCTTGGAAACCGCGGATCCGGAAGTCAATCTCGCTGGTGCGCGACAGAAGATCACCGTCAAACAAGGCATCGAACAACCGATCGCCAAAAAGCTGATCGGCGCCCTGAAGGAAGCCAAGTTGAAAGTGGAAGCCCAGATTCACGGCGACAAACTGCGCGTAAGCGGCAAGAAGCGGGACGATCTGCAACTGGCCATGGCTGTATTGCGCAAGACGGACGTGGCCGTCCCTTTGCAATTCGACAATTTTCGCGATTGAGCATGGCCGCATCGCGCTGAATCTAAGCCAATCCTGCGGCGATATTCACGCTGATCGCGATAATGAACACGTTGAAGAAGAAGGCCACCACGCTGTGCAACAGCGCGGTCCGGCGCAAGGTGTGGCTGGTGATCTGCACATCGGACACTTGGAAACACATGCCGATCACGAAAGCGAAGTACAGGAAATCCCAATAGTCCGGCTGCTTCGTACCCGGAAACTCCAGTCCTTCTTGCTGCGTGCCGAAATCACCGTAATAACCGTGCGCGTAATGCAAGGCATACATGGTGTTCATGAACAGCCAGGACAGCACGATGCTGAGTGCCGCCACGCCCATGACCCCCACACCGCCGCTTTTGGCGGCATGCATCTCCGTCGACAAGGCCACCAGCACCACGCACGAAAGTGCTACCGCTATCCATAGCGTGGTCCGGCGACCGGTATCTTGCGCATGAGCCCGCTTGGCCATATGCGCGGAGGTGGCGCGACGAAACATGCGCGCCAGCATGCCCAGATAAAGTACAGCGCTGAAATCGAAACTAAGCAGCAGCGCGGATGCCAGCTTCACGCTATACGTGGCGAGGATGGCGAATGCAATGACAAACACCACACCGGCCATGGCAAGCAGGGGGCGTGCACGCACGAAGCGCAATGCTGCCCAGCGACGCCCTATTGGCTTTGGCTGTAATTTCTTCGCGGGCGTCATCGGCTCCGTCATAGTGCACCGCTCGATTCAAGCCCGTAAATCGGCAAATTCCGGATGACGTTCCATCCACACTCGCGCATAGCTGCATGCCGGCACCACTTTCCAACCCTCACGGCGAGCCGTGTCCAAGGCTGTGCGCACGAGTTCTCCGGCAATGCCCCGTCCGCCCACTTCGGAAGGAACGCCGGTATGAGTGATGGTCATCACCTTGTCCCGCAAACTGTATTCCAGCCCGCACATATAGCCATCCACATTCACCTCGAAACGATGTGCTGCAGCCAGATGCCGGATATCCAGGGTCATAATTTCCGCAAGTCGTGAGAATACATAACGCCATGGTAATGCCAGCTCAGGTCCCGGATCGAGCAAGAACAGTTAAGCCGCGACCTGCTCCTTCTTGCGTTGCCGGCGCAGCTGTACCGCATCGGCCAGTCGCTCCAGCACCTGGACGCTGGTATCCCACCCGATGCAACCGTCCGTGACACTCTGGCCATATGTCAGCTTGCGTCCCGGCACCAGTTCCTGGCGCCCCGCCACCAGGTGGCTCTCGACCATCACGCCCTGGATGCGCGCCTCGCCCGCCTCTAGCTGCGCGGCAATGTCATTCACCACAAGCGGCTGGTTCTCCGGCTGTTTGCCGCTGTTGGCATGACTGGCATCGATCATCAAGCGCTCGGCCAGACCCGCCCTGGTCAAAGCGCGGCAAGCTTCTTCAACACCGGCTGCATCGTAATTAGGCGACTTGCCGCCACGAAGAATGACATGGCAATCCTCATTGCCCAAGGTGGCCGCAATCGCATTTCGCCCTCCCTTCGTCACCGCCATGAAGTGATGAGGACGCGCCGCGGCGAGCACGGCATCCACTGCAATTTTGATATTGCCATCGGTGCCATTTTTGAATCCGACTGGGCAAGACAAACCGGAAGCAAGCTCGCGATGCGACTGACTTTCGGTGGTACGCGCCCCGATTGCACCCCAGGCCACCAGGTCGGCGATGTACTGCGGCGTGATCAGGTCGAGGAACTCGCATCCCGCCGGCAGGCCCAGCGCATTGATATCGCACAGCAGACTTCGTGCCAGGCGCAGCCCTTTATCGATGTGATAGCTCTCATCGAGATCCGGATCGTTGATCAACCCCTTCCACCCCACTGTGGTACGCGGCTTTTCAAAGTACACACGCATCACGATCTCCAGCGTATCGGCATGCCGTTCGCGCTCAACGGCAAGACGAGCGGCATATTCCAGCGCCGCTTCGGGGTCATGGATGGAACAAGGCCCGATCACGACGGCCAGGCGATCGTCCTCGCCATGCAAAATCCGGTGCAGTGCACGGCGCGCCGCGGTAACAGTGCCAATGGCCCGTATGCTGGGCTCACAGGCGTGCATCACCTCGGCGGGAGTGGCAAGCTCTTTGATTTCACGGATACGTAAGTCGTCGGTAAGGCTGGTCATAAAGAACTCCTTGTCTCGATGCCCGGCGACTAACGAAAAAGCCGCCAGGGTGGCTGGCGGCTTTTCAGTAAGTGGGTGATCTTGCTAGTTACGATCGCGCACCATGCTCCGCCGCCGGCTTCGGATAGCCATAAAACCAAAAATAATAGCGGTGGGAGGCGATGATCATGGGGCACAGTCATACCATATTGTGGCCTCGATGCAAACTGGCAATCGCTCTTGACCGCCTCCGGCAATGCGCTAACGTCCCCATCCCATCTTTCGGAGTCTGCTTCATGATGCGCCCATTCGCCTTCCTGGCCGCAACACTGCTTGCCTTGGGCACGCTTGGTTCGCAGCCCGCTTATGCCGCCGATGTGCCCAGCTTGGTAATTACCGACCACGTGGTCGGCACGGGCGCCAAGGCGGAGGACGATTCAGAAGTACGCATCAATTACACCGGATGGCTCTACGACGCCAAAGCACCCGACCACCACGGTGCAAAGTTCGACAGCTCCTACGACAGCGGTCAGCCGCTTTCTTTCACGGTCGGCGCGGATGAAGTGATCCCCGGCATGGACAGCGGCGTGAGAGGCATGCGGGAGGGCGGCAAGCGCACGGTCATCATTCCTTCACGCTTAGGCTATGGCCGGCGCGGGTCGGGGCCTGACATACCACCGAACAGCGCCCTCATCTTCGATATCGAACTGCTTGAAGTACGCTAGCCCACCGAAGGGAAACGGCTTCACGCCACCATGCGGAACGTTCGGTTAGGAAGAGCCGTCATGATCGAGTCTTGACGGTACGTGTCCGCCCGCAAGCAGGAGGATCGCCATGAATCGAATACTGAGTTCCTTGTTGTCAGCCCTGTGCTTGTTGATTCCCGCCTCTGCCTTTGCGGCAGAAGGCTATACGGTGGCAACCGTCAACATGCTTGCCGGCCCCAATCCCGAGTATCCGCTTATCCTCACGCTGGGCGCAGGCACGCCCGTTGACGTGCAGGGCTGCACTGAAGGCTGGGAATGGTGTGACGTCGTGGCCGCAGGAAACCGGGGCTGGGTCGCCGGCCCTTACATCGAATACATGTACGAAAACCAGCCAGTTATCGTGACCAACTATGGCCCGCGCATCGGCATTCCTATCGTAACTTTCGCCATCGGAGCCTATTGGGGGCGCTATTACGTCAACCGGCCGTTCTATCGGGATCGTACGCGCTGGTATGGGCGCCCGATGCCCATTCGGCCACCTCCCGGCCCAAGACCGCCCGTGCGTCCCTTTCCACCGGTCGGACACCGCCCTTCTCCACCAAGACCTGGACATGGCGCGCCCCCGCGGGGGCACAGTGGGTATCACCCTGCTCCCCCACGACCGGGAACGGGAGGACACCACCCCCATCCACCACAGCAAGGAGGCGGCCATCGCCCACCTTCCCCTACCGCTGGCAGACCCATGCCTCCAGCCGGAAATCGCCCTCGGCCCACACCCGGCGGCCATCCGCCACCGCCTGGCAGTAACGGCCATCCTCAGAACGGCAAGCCGCCCGCACATCGCCCTCCCCCCAAGCAAAACCATGACAAGAAGGACAATGGGGGTTGAGTGATCAAGGCACGTGACCATGCCGGCTGCAGCAAAGATCGCCGGCATGGTCATGCACGTAGAGGGGTGGCAAGCAGGACTACGCTTAAGAACTACAGGAAAGCATGGAACAGCCCGCGCGAAATTTCGCCCATTCCGGACGCTTCTGCGCGAAATGCTCGCGTCCGGGCTGCTCCTCGTACGGGCGTCGCAATACCTCAAGCAATGTATTGACGCCGCTGTAATCACCCTGGCTCGCCAGATCGATGGCTTCCTGCGCTAGATAATTGCGCAGCACATAGCACGGGTTGGCAGCATGCATGCTTCGCATGCGCTCTTCGGGTTTCCACGCATCCTGGTGCAAGCGTGCTACGTAGTCGTTCAGCCACTGCAGCAGATCCGCTTCGATGGCTTCGAATTTCGACGACTCATAGAACGCATGCCGCAAGGGCTCCAAACTGGGCGCGTGCAGATCGATATTGCTCAGCGCGCGAAAGAACAAGGTCATATCCGCCTCGGCCCGCTGCATCAATTGCTGCAGCAAATCCATTCGCGACACGTCATCCTCACGGCAATCCAGCAAACCCAGCTTGGCGGCGGTATGACGATGACTTTGCGACGTGTATTCGGCCACATAACGGTCGAGCCCCGACTGCAGAGGCGCGACCTCTTCGAATAAGGGCGCCAGCGCTGCGGCAAGCCTACTCAGGTTCCACCACGCCACCTGCGGTTGCTGTCCAAAACGGTAACGGCGACGCTCTGCATCGGTGGTGTTGGGCGTCCAACCCGGATCGAAGTTGTCGATCCAACCGTAGGGACCGTAATCGATGGTCAAACCAAGAATCGACATGTTGTCGGTATTCATCACACCATGCACAAAGCCTACGCGCATCCAATGCGCGACCATTCTGGCTGTGCGCTCGCACACCTCCGCAAACCAATCGGCATAGCGGTTTTCAATACTTCCGCCAAGATCGGGAAAGTCGCGTCGTATCGTGAAATCGACAAGCTGCCTTAGCAGAGCCACATCTCCACGCGAGGCCGGCAATTCGAAATGCCCAAAGCGGATGAACGACGGCGCGACTCGGCAGACGATCGCACCGGGCTCATCCCGCGGGTGTCCGTCATAGAACATGTCCCGCTCGACCGTCTCGCCGGTTGTCACCAGACAAAGGGCACGCGTGGTCGGAATGCCAAGATGGTGCATGGCTTCGCTGCACAGAAATTCGCGAATGGAGGAGCGCAGCACCGCTCGTCCGTCTGCTCCACGCGAATAGGGCGTCGAGCCCGCGCCCTTGAGCTGCAACTCCAGCCGCTCGCCTCCCGATGTCACCACTTCACCCAGTGAAATGGCTCGGCCATCGCCAAGCTGCCCCGCCCAGACACCAAATTGATGACCGCCATAATTGGATGCCCAGGGCTGCATGCCGGTGATGACACCATTTCCACCGAACACCTGCGCAAACAGGGGACTGGCAACATCCTCCTCACTCAAGCGCAGTTGCGCGGCCACTTCCTGTGACCATGCGACCGTGCGCGGAGCCGCTACGGGGGCGGGATCGATCCGCGAATAGGCAGCTCCCTCCACCCACCGCGCTCCTCGCCCCTGATCCGGATCGCCAGGCAGCTCGCGTATGAATGCATTGTCGAATTGGAAGGCGAATGCCATAAGCTCAATGTCTCATAAGGCTTTAGAAAGAAAACGAAATAGGCCAAAAGTACTCTTCACTTCACCTATACATTCACGACCAAAGCTTGCTACAGTTTGTCCGCGGCTGCGCAGGGGTAGCCGATGGAGTACACACCATGCACATGCTTCTCGCTCGTTCCGCCATCATGCGCGGAATGCAGCTAGTAGCAGGGATGCTCTCTCACACCACGCAGGACGCCCGATCAGAAAGCGACACTATCGCAGGGTTCCAGCTGGTTTCTTGGACATCCGGCGCCCGTTCTCGTCGCGAAGATGAATTGGCGCGATTCCGCCAGACGCAAACCGACCGGTAACAAACACGCTGCATATCAGTCATTGGCTGGTTCAAAGATGCGTGCGATATCGGCCGCTTCAAGCGGGCGCCATTCGCCGGCCGGCAAATCCTCCAATCGCAAGCCACCGATCGCGGTGCGCCGCAACATCTGCACGTGGTTGCCAGTCGCGGCGAACATCCTGCGCACCTGGTGATAACGGCCCTCGGTAAGTAACAGGCGCGCGTGACGCGGTCCGAGTGGCTCCAGCTTCGCAGGCAACAATGGCGTGGTTTCCGATTCCAGCATGAGCGTTCCGCTGGCGAAGAGCGCCTGTTCGTCGCCGCGCAAATTCTCCGCCAGGATTGCTTCATACACCTTGGTAATCTGCGCACGGGGCGAAATAATCCGATGCAACAAGGCGCCATCATCGGTCAGCAACAGCAAACCCGACGTGTCGCGATCCAGCCGTCCAACCGTAGAGATCGCAGGCTCACGCACGCGATAGCGTGGCGGCAATAGGTCATACACGACACGGCCGGGATCCTTGCGCGAACAAGTCACTCCTAGCGGCTTGTTCATCATCAGCGCCAGGCCGGCAGGTGGATCCAGCGGCTCACCGTCGATACGAATGCGGGCGTGTCCCACCTTGTCGTCCGCGTACAACACCTCGCCATCAGCGTCGGTAATGCGGCCCTCGCGAAACATCCACGCCACGTCTTTGCGGCTGCCGTACCCAAGGTTTGCAATCAACCTCACCAGCCTCATCCACGTACACCTTTTGCTTCGAACAACTTGAAACCATCCCGCACAATGATCGTGCGAACCTCATTGAAATGGGCAGCCAATGTGGCTTCGTAAGGCAGGTGTCGATTGGCGACAAGCCATAGACAACCATGCGGTACCAGCGCCTTCGCCGCTTGCGTAATAAAAGCGCGGCCAAGCTCGGGCAAGTCCGCCCGCCCCTGATGAAAGGGAGGGTTGCTGACCACGGCGTCGTAACGTGCTCCGACCGGCTGTTCGAGGTCATGCCAGTGCACATCAAACTCCCATTGACGTCCACTGTCGTGCAGCGCGCGCTCCATGTTCAATCTTGCCGGCTGTAGTGCACGTGCTTCCGCTTCATACAAATCAATGGCTGTCACGCCCGGACAACGCGCCATGATCTGCGTCGAGAGATAGCCATACCCAGCACCGAAATCAGCAACACGACCTTGCAGGCCTTCCGGCAAATGCTCCGCAAGCAATGCAGATGCATTATCTACTCTGTCCCAAGCGAATAAGCCGGGCCGGCTGATATAGCCAACCTCGTTCATCTGTGGCTGGTCCAATGCAAGCCATGACGCCATTCTCTCCTGGTCACCAGAGGAAGGCTGCACCTTCCCCCAGAACACCCTGCATTTATGTTTGGAAAGGTGCCCCGCGTTTCCAAGCAGCGCGGCGAGATCGGCCTCTGCGGAATGCGCCCCCTCCACATTGGGCACGCATGCCAGCACTACGCCACCGACTTGCGCATGCTGCACGGCACGTGCAAACAACGCGCGTGCTTCATCGCGCTGCCGAGGCGGCAACAGCATGACCAGCCCATAACGTGCTGCCGTATCCGCCTCGCCGACTGTAAATCCACTCCGGGCCAAGGCGTCGGCAAACGGCTTGAAACTCTGCTCACACAACCAGTGCGCCCCTGCCCACTCACGCAGATGAGGATTGTCACGCGCACGCAAGAACAGCACACGCCCGTCATCGGGCACGCGCAACTGGCCACTGGCAAAAGGAAGGAATAACGCGTCCAGCACCGCGTCTAACGTAGGGGCATGGGTACCGGGCATGAAGAAACCGCATCTCCGACAGCGGCCATTATTTTACGAAGATTCCGCCCTCTCCCGGAGAGAGGGCAGAACTCGTGGCGGACGACTCAGACGCCTTTGCGACCGATGCGATCGATCCAGCGATACATGGCGAAGATGACCCCGGCAAAGGCGATACCGCCGATCCACAGCGACGCGTTCGCGAAGTTATCGCCGACCAGCGCAAGCGGATAACCCTTGCCGGAGAACACCACGACGGCTGCAATCAGCACGCCGATGATGCTTTCACCCACGATCATCCCCGAAGCCAGCAACACACCCAACTGCTTGGCGGCTTCCGGGTTGGCCGTGCGATCGGCGCGCTTGTCGAAATACCAGCCCACCACGGCACCCACCACGATCATCAGCGACGTCGAGGTGGGCAAATAGATACCCAGGCCAGCGGCCAACGGCGGCAAGCGTACCGATCGGGTGGTACGCGCCAGCGTTTCGTCCAATACGATCAACGCCACGCCCACCAGCGCGCCCACACCGATCGTGCTCCAGTCCAGGTTCCGTTGGATCACCCCTTGCGCCAAAGCCGAGATGAGCGCGGCCTGCGGTGCGGGAAGTGCGCGTGCCGGGTCGACACCCGCCATGCCGGCAAATCCATAAGCCTCCTTCACCAGTTCGAGCACCGGCGGAATGATGGCTGCGCCGACTATCACACCGATCACCAGCGCCACCTGCTGCTTCCACGGCGTCGCATCTACCAGTTGGCCCGTCTTGAGATCCTGCAGATTGTTATTGGCGATCGCCGCCACCGCGAACACCACCGCCGTGACGAACAGCGCAAAAGCCACCAGCGCCTTCTTGGCTTCCGGCGTCAGCGCGTCGTGCACACCTGCAAGCAAGAGCAAGGTGGCGATAATGACAACGATGATGCCTACGCCGGACAACGGACTGTTGGAAGAACCGATCAGACCGGCCATGTAGCCGCACACGGTCGAAACGAAAAAGCTCATTAGCACGACGAACACGACGCCGCCGATGGCGAGCAGCCACAGATGCGATCCCAGCCCGCTGCTCAGACTGAAGCTACCCAGCATCCACGCGATCGGAATCATGCACAACAGCGAAATCAGGCCCACGATGCCAATTGGCATATCAAGCTCAGTGCGCGCCAGCGTGGCGCCCTGGCCGGCCTTGCGCACTCGCGAAGCAGCCATTGCAGAAACCAGGCCGCTGACCACCGGCTTGACCAGCTTGGCCAGCGTCCAGAT
Source organism: Dyella sp. SYSU CM1112 (assembly GCF_058216415.1). Taxonomy (NCBI): domain Bacteria; kingdom Pseudomonadati; phylum Pseudomonadota; class Gammaproteobacteria; order Lysobacterales; family Rhodanobacteraceae; genus Dyella; species Dyella sp. SYSU CM1112. The sequence continues at coordinate 116,996 of NZ_JBZEGI010000006.1, forward strand.
AGCCGCGACACCGATCATCCCCGCGCCAAGAAAGCGCACATCCTTCGCCCAGGCCGTGTTGGCAATCGTCTCTGGCGACAATCCTGCGGCCCAGTGCAGCGAACTGAAATGAGGCACGGCCCATCCCCAGCCGATGAACACGCCCAGCAACATGGCGAGTCCCACCCACACGCCGCACAGGTGGCCTACTGCAAATAGCGCGAAGGAAAGATTGAAGTCGTAACCGCTGACGCTCTTGTCGCCAGTCCGGAAGTATTGCGCGATATCGCTGGCAAACAGCCGGGTCGCCACCACCACCGCAAACGCCGCCGACACGAGCGATCCAACGGTCACCGCCATCAAGCCGGCCTTGCCGGTCTGCTCGACGTCGCCGGCCTCCTGCCCTTCCACCTCAGCGCCAACTTTCAACACTTCGGCGCAGGCTACGCCTTCCGGATATGGCAGATCCGAATTGGTGACCAGGGCACGCCGCAACGGGATCGAATACATCACCCCCAAAATGCCGCCCAAGGCGCAGATCGCCAGCGAGGTCCAGTACGGGAAACCGTTCCACCAGCCGATCATCACCAGACCCGGCAGCACGAAAATAATCGAAGAAAGCGTGCCGGCCGCCGAGGCGACCGTCTGTACGATGTTGTTTTCCTGCATCGTCGCGTTCTTCATCGCGCGCAGGATGGCCATCGAAATCACCGCCGCCGGAATCGAGGTGGCGAAAGTCAGGCCCGCCTTGAGGCCGAAGAAAACATTGGCTGCGGTGAACACCAGCGTGATCACGACGCCTATGATCAGGCCGCGAAGAGTGAGTTCGGCGCGTGCTGCGCCAGGGCCGGGTACTGCATTCACGGGCGATCCCCCCAAACTGTCCAGCTAACAAGATAGCGTGGATCGTCGGGTCGATGTTGGGTTGCGCGGCCGATCAGCAAGCACGGCGCAGGTTCCTTCGTCCGTGCCTGCCGAAAACAAGCGGATGCGTCAACGTGTCGAGTGACCGATTTTCCGCAGATCCGTACGCAGTTGCACCGCTATCTGGTCAGCGCCGTCAGCCAATAATTTAGGCAGTGCCTGCGCGTAACTCTGATCGCCTGCCGCAGCACCCATCGCGGTCGATACCCGCGCCTTGTAGTCGTGACTGACATCGAAACCACGCGCCCAGATCCCGCAATGCAAGCCTAGGTCCATGTCGAGGCTGGCAGGTGTGTTATCGCTGTCCGCGCGCAGGGTCGTCTTCAAAGAGCTGCAGGTAACGACCAGATCCTGGAAATAGTTGGCTTGCAACTGCGCCCCCAACTGCGATTGCACGGCCATCGCCACGTCCGGCGTCGGCTCCAGGACCAGCTTGTGATCGAGCCCGCGCACTTCGAGCTTGTCTTCTCCACCGGTCACGGTCAGCCAGGGGGACAGTCCCGGCTTCACCAATTCACCGATCGGTGCTGGAGTGTGCACCGTCTGCCCGCCGCACGCGCACAGCAACAACGCGGCAGCCGCCGCCAAGTAAAAGCGTTTCATTGGACTCCCCTTCTATCTCCTAGCCGCCGAATTTAATGCAGCGCAGCAAGCGCTTCAACGCATCGATGCTCTGAATGCGACATCCTTCGCAACCCATGCCTTTGGGCACAGTGCCTGGGACGCACGCTTGGTTAGGCTTTCGGTTCTTGTTTTCCAGAAGGAACCATCGCAGTGCGCAAGATTCTGCTCCCCACCCTGCTCGCCGCTGTACTCATTGCTGTCAGTCCGCTGGCAAGCGCAGGTGGCGACGCCAAGCCCTCGTCAACGCAGGAAAGCGCTAATGCCGATGGCTTCCACCTACCGCCGCTGCCGGCAGATAAACACATTACCCAGTCAGTGGAAGTGGATGGCCACACTTTGAAATACACCGTCACCGTTGGCACGCTGCCAGTGCGTGACGAGAAAGGCAACCTCACCGGGCAGGTCGTTTTTACCGCCTACACCATGTCCGGCAAGCATCGTCCCGTGACGTTCGCCATCAATGGCGGCCCGGGTGCATCGTCGGTCTATCTCAACTTTGGTGCCATCGGCCCCAAGCGCGTGAATTTCGGCGTGAATGGCGATACGCCCTCCGATCCGGCGGTACTGCACGACAATCCCGGTACCTGGATCGGCTTCACCGACCTGGTCTTCATCGATCCCATCGGCACGGGCTACAGTCGCGCCTTGGTGCCGGAAGACAAGGCCACCAAGCTTTTCTACAGCACCGATAACGACATCAAATATCTCTCGCGCACCATTTACGACTGGCTGGTGAAAAACGGCCGCATGGAATCACGCAAGTATCTGGTCGGCGAGAGCTATGGTGGCTTTCGCGGCCCGCGCATCACCGAGTACTTGCAGACTCAGCTCGGTGTCGCGATGAACGGGGTCGTGTTGCTTTCCCCTTATCTCGATGCAGCAGCTTCCGATAACGGCAATGTGTCACCGCTGCCGTGGATGCTGACATTGCCTTCGATTGCCGCTGCCCATCTCGAACGCGAGCATCAGCTGACGCCAGAAGCGATGGCACCCATCATTGATTACACCCGTGGCGAATATGCCGTCACCTTGATGAAGGGACGCTCCGATCCGGCTGCGACAGCCGCCATGATCCGGAAAGTCACCGAACTGACCGGGCTGGACCCGGTATTCGTGAAACGCTCTGGCGGCCGGCTGGAAACGCAAGCCTATCTGCGCGAAGTCTATCGTGCGGAAGGCAAGCTCGGCAGCCGCTACGACTCGAACGTCACGGCGTGGGATCCGTTCCCCTATGCGCCGCATCAAGTGGGCGGCGACCCTATCCTCAACGGCATCATTGCCCCCACGACCACCGCGATGGTCAACTTCATCACGCAGACGGTGGGATGGAAATACGACGGCCGGTACAACGCGCTGAGCTACAAGGTCAACAATCTCTGGCATGAGGACGACGACGCCAACAAAGGTTCAGTCGACCAACTGCGCGAAGCCGTTGCCAACGATCCCCATTTGCGCGTGCTGATCGCCCATGGCTGGGATGACCTTTCCTGCCCATTCATGGCATCGGTGCTGATCGTGGACCAGATGCCGGCGATGGGTGACCCTACTCGCGTGCAAGTGAAGGAATACCCTGGCGGTCACATGTTCTATGCACGTCCAGCGAGCCAAGCCGCGCTACTGAAAGATGTAAAAGCCCTCTATGGCGTGGAGTGAATCATCCGGGCGGTGGCACGGCGTTCTATGACGTCGGATCCACGCCTGGATGACGCTCGCGCCAACTGGCGAGCGCCTCGCGATAATGTTGTCGCGCTTCTTCGTAAAGATCGAAGATGCACGGATCACAACCGTTACCGCAGCAGTCTCCCGGATCGGGCTCTACCGGGGGACGCGGTGGCGGATCGTCAGGCAATGCCGTGGTGTCAGCGTTAGCGGTGTCATTCATGAGTAAAAAGCGAGTTCCGTGCCTTTCCATGGTAGCTCGTGATTTAGCAACACGCGTCCAGAACTAACTAGCCATGGACAGAACGTGTTGCCATCCATTCAAGCGGAGTGTTGCCATGCGCTTAAGATCTTTACGCCGTCCCGGTTTGTTGCTCGCTGGCCTGCTTATGTCGGTGATGCTGGCCACAAATCATGCAGCGCTCGCGCAGCCGCCCCCATCCCACTATCGCATCGTTGGCTATGCCACCGGCTGGGACCCCGCGCAAACCAAAGACGTTGGCAAGCTCGACACCTTGATCTTCGCGTTTGCCCAATTGAAGAACGGCCGCGTGCTACTTGATGCCAGCAGCGCCAAGCGCCTGCAAACGCTTATTGCGCTCAAGTCCATCAATCCGAAACTCAAAGTAGTGATTTCCGTGGGGGGCTGGACGGTGGGCGGCTTTTCGGAAGCAGCCAGTACGGCCGCCGGACGTCAACAATTCGCCGATAGCGCAGCCCAACTGATAGCTGCCCAGCATGCAGACGGACTGGACGTGGATTGGGAATATCCTGGGCATCACGAATCCGGCATCCGCTCCAGCCCGCAAGACAAAACGAACTTCACCCTGCTGTTACGGACGATACGTGCAAGCCTCGATCGCATAGGCGCGCAGCACGGACGAACGGGAAATGAACACTACACGCTCAGTGTGGCGATCGCCGACGGTCCGTTTGTCAGCGATATCGATATTCCCGCCATCGCGCCTTCGCTCGACTGGTTCAACATGATGACGTATGACTTCGTCAACGCCATGACACCTACAACCGGGCATCACACCGGATTGCACGCCTCTGCCCTGATCACAGGAGACGGACGCACGACGGATCGCGCGGTGCAGCAATTCCTCGCTGCCGGCGTGCCGCCGCGCAAACTGTTGATTGGCGCTGCACTCTATGGTCGTGAATTCGCCGATGTAAAACCGGATCACGATGGGTTGTACCAGCCCTATGGCCACTATCAAGGCAGTCACAACTGGCCGGAACTGAAGCAGGACTACATCGGCAAACAAGGTTATGTGCGCTATTGGGACGCTCGCGCACAAGCCCCGTGGCTATGGAATGCGAAGACGCGCCACTTCATCACGTACGACGACCCTCAGTCGATTGCCGCCAAGGTGGCTTACATCAAAGCGAAGCACCTCGGCGGCATCATGTACTGGGAACAAACCGCCGATCCCAGCGATGAACTGCTCGACGACATGTGGCGCGGCTTGAACCGCTAACCGAGGCGATACATCTGTACCCTCTCCCCCGCAGACAATTACCCGGGGGGAGAGTGCGGAGATACTCAACGCGGCTTGCGGAAGCGGAACATGAACTGATCTGTGTGGCCGCGTATCGATTTGTCGAATACCTTGATGGTGTGAGGATCTTTGGGATTACGCAGCACATTGCTTTCGCCCGCAAACACAAAACCCACCGATTCCACCTGTTTCTTCACGATTGCCGGATCAATGCGATGCAAGGTATCGGTGTCGGCCATGCCCGATCCTGCCGGCGCCACATGGTCGATGACCACGAACAAGCCGCCCGGCTTTAGCGCGGCATATACCTGCTTATCGAGCGAGACCGGATCGACCTTGCCCATGAAGGCATCCGGATAGTCGTGATAGTTCTGCGAGGTGAAAACCAGATCCACCGGCTCGGGGACGCTCAATTGAGCTGCCGGCTGCTTCAAGATGGACACGTTGGCGTAATGAGGATCAGCCGCCAATTTCTCTGTCGCGGCAACATTGTCCGCATCTTCCTTGGCGTATTCGTTCGGCCACAAGGCATAGACGTGTCCTTTCGAACCGACAATCGCGCTGAACACCCGCGTGAAATAGCCCGTACCCGGTATCAACTCCAGCACCTTCTGCCCAGGCTTTACCTCGCTAAAAACCATCACATCTGTGATCTTGCGGCGCGCATCGTTGCTGGCATCCTGCCCGCGCGCCGGGTCGTTGACGGCGGCACGCACGTAAGACGGCACATAGTGCAAAGCATGCATGTGGTTCATCTGCGGCGCTTGCGCCTGGGCCACTCCTGCAACACTGAGAGCCGCTACCAGCAGGACGTACGGTATTGAACGCATGACCACCCTCCTTTGGAATGAAAGCCACGAAATTGTCCGCTCTTCCAGGCATGCAGCCTAGGGCCTATTTACACGACTGGCGTAGCTCGCGCTGGGAGCAATTTGCACGCCAGTAGTGTAAACAGGCCCCAGGTGACTTGTGGCCCATTACCGGCCCTGCAGTGCCTCATGACATGGCCACGCCCGCCGCTGACATCGTCGAACGAGCACGGTCGCGTGATGTATGCCACGTTAGGATACGTCGCTCATTCTCCCCTTCTATGCTGGAGTACCGGCCATGCCTTCCATACCCCCGGCCATCGCGGTCTATAACGATCAGCCGTTACGCGAACGCACCGTATTGATCACCGGTGGCGCGCAGGGCATCGGCCGCGGAATAGCACAAGCCGTCCTCGGCGCCGGAGGGGCCGTCATGATCGGCGATCTGGACGCAAAAGCGGGGCATGCCTGCTTGGATGAATGGCAAGTAGGCGATCGTGCGGCATTCCGGCAACTCGATGTTTCCAGCGAATCCAGCGTGCGCCGCTGGATGGCTGCTGCAGGCAAGCATTTCCGCCACATCCACGGGCTCGTCAATAACGCCGGTATCGCCGATCCGCATCAAGGACCGCTGGACGAACTTTCACTGGCGAAGTGGAACCGCTATATCGGCACCCATCTGACCGGTGCATTTCTGTGCAGCAAACACGCATTACCCTTCATCGCTGCATCGGCTGCCGGTGCCATCATCAACATCGCTTCCACGCGAGCGCTGCAATCGGAGCCGGATACCGAAGCCTATGCTGCAAGCAAAGGCGGCCTGGTTGCATTGACACATGCCATGGCCGTCAGTGCAGGCCCTGCCGTGCGCGTCAATGCGATCCTGCCCGGCTGGATTGCCACCGACGCGTGGCAGAAACCGCAGACCCGGCGGCGTCCCAAACTCAGCCGACAGGATCATGCACAGCATCCGGCAGGAAGGGTGGGAACACCGGAAGATATCGGCTCACTCGCTGTCTACTTGCTCAGCGATGCTTCCGGCTTCGTAACCGGCCAAAGCTTCGTGGTCGATGGTGGCATGACCGTCAAGATGCAGTACGTTTAAGCGTCATTTCACGCAAGAACACAGGCAGATCCGTCGTCGGCGGAGGCACTGACTTGCCATACATCATCGCGGCAACGTGCCCGCGATGATAGGTAGCGTGATTGACCACGTGCAGCAGGATGTCTTCCCGACGCATCGAGCCCTCTCCACCGCCAATAAAGGTGAAGTGGATCACTTCATTGCAGGCGGTCTCGTCGAGCGCACTGGCGCATTGGACATACCACTCGTCCATCGCCAGCTGCGAGGAACGAAGCGCGGCAAAATCCGGGCAGTCGACCGGGTTGCGAGTCGTGAAGCCATGCGGCACGCCCTGCAGATGCGATCTCCACACCTGATCCATGCAGTACACATGATGAAGGGTGCGAATCAGGTTGCCGAAAACGATCGGGTATTCACGAACCAATTCGTCATTCGGTAACTTAGCCAGCGATTGGTAAAGCAGACCATCGGCCCATGCACGATACTGCGCGAGCATTTGCAAGTGTCCAATGTTTGTCACGGACTACCTCCGCTATGGATGCAATGGGGCTGTCGCGCGGCAAGCCTATGGGATTCATACGCACTTACCGCCAGACGGCAGATAAATCATTCATCTGCTATTCGGAAAGCACCAACACCCTAAGCAACAAGGCGTTGCGGAAAAATGTGCCGCCACGCACAAGCTTGCCTGCTGAACAATCGCGAACTTATACCGTGCTTTTCCCGTGACGCAACGGGCTTTCATGCGTTTTCTCTTGTACGGTGCAAACCGAGGAGGAACACCATGAAAGCCATCAGCACCACGCAATCCCCGGCGACGAGGCAAACGCTCCTGATGCGGACCTTGATCGCACTGTTCGCTGCACTCGCCGCCGTGACCGCACTTCCGCAAAAAGCCGATGCAGGCGTCTACATCGGCGTTGGCGTGTCCGTCGGTTTTCCGCCACCGCCGCTACCGGTCTATGAGCAACCGGTGATACCCGGTCCTGGCTACATCTGGACGCCTGGCTATTGGGCATGGGATGGCGCCGAATATTATTGGGTGCCGGGTACTTGGATACTGGCTCCGTTCTACGGCGCCTTGTGGACGCCGGGCTACTGGGGATGGGATGGTGTCGTGTACGTCTTCCATCCGGGTTATTGGGGCCGCCATGTCGGCTTCTATGGCGGCGTTAACTATGGCTTTGGCTATACCGGCGTCGGTTACGCCGGTGGATATTGGGGACCACGCGGCTTCTATTACAACCGTGCCGTCAATCGCGTGAATAACGTCCACATCACCAATGTCTATAACCGAACGGTGGTCAACCATTTTTCCCCCAACCGTGTCAGCTACAACGGTGGCCGGGGTGGCATCGCCATGCACCCGACTGCCCAACAAGTTGCGTTTGCCCACGCGTCCCGCATGGGTCCGCTACCCGCGCAACGACAACAGATGGTAATGGCCAGTCGCAATCCCGAGTTACGCGCGTCGGTCAATCATGGCCGTCCGCCTATCGCAGCCACCGCGCGTCCTGGGACGTTCAGCGGCGCTGGCGTCGTAGCTGCGCATGATGCAAACCACTCGTTCACACCCGCCGCTTTCCATGCAAGGCCCGCAACCGACAACAGCACGCGAATGCAGCCGAACCATGCCATGCCGCTGCGCTCCGCGAATTTCGCGCCGCATCCTGCGACATCACACGCAACGATGAATGCCTCCAGGTCCAGTCCTTCACGCATGGATGGCATACACGGCAATGGTGTTTATCGTCCTGCAACGAATGTCGTGCATGCGCCTGCGCATCAGGCATACCGTGCGCCCTCCACGGCTTACCATCCGTCACCGGCCTATCGGCCGCAGACATATCGACCGCAGCCGCAGTATCACGTGCAACAGCCCATGTATCGACCGCAGTCGCCCTATCACGCGCAACAGCAGTACCACGCACCGGCCTATCACCCTGCTTCGCATCCGGCCGGTAGTGCGCCCCATGAAGGCCGAGAACCACATCATGGGTAAAGGCTCCCCTTAGATTTCAAGCATAAAAAAAGGCCCGCAAAAAAAGCGGGCCTTTCCATGTGGGTGTCCTCTGACTGCTAATGCGCAACCTGTGCACCTGCCAGCAACTCGCGAATCATGCGTAGCTTCGCCTTGAACTGTGCTTCGTTCACAGGTCCAAGTCGAACCATCAACTTCTGGCCATTCGACAGCGCCTGCAGTTGCGGATCGACAAATACGTAATGTGGCCCGGATTGGGTCACCGCGATAGCATCATGCGGTTCGGGAGCCGCCAGCATGTCATCGATGGCAACGATCAATCGGTCATTGAAGTAGCCATGTGGATAGCCCAGTTCACGATAGGCCTGCTGGAAAAGCGGATAATTGCGCTTGTACCACGCCACCAGTGCATGAGGATCAACGCTTTCCAGCACCGCCACATAAGGGCTGTAGCGCTCCGCGTTGGTCGCCGCGATTACGGCAGCGCCGTTGGCCTGCTCCGTTTTCATGACACCTTTGGGTGTACGCAACGGCAGGATGTAGGCGCTGCCGAAGCTATGTCGCGGCAGCGCGTCGATCGTTGCCACGCTCCGTGAAATGATCTGATTGGGCTGCAACAACGCATGGAGATCGCCGCCTGTCACCATGGCGAACAGCGCGTCACGCACACTGCTGTCGCTATCGACCAAGGCTGGCAGGGGCGCGGTAGACGCCGTGGCCGGACCTGAAGAGGCCTGCTCAATAGGATGTTGAATGCTCGATGCTGCGCTCGCCGGCGCAGCCGCCGATGCCGCTGGCGCGGGCTGCAGGTGGTTTATCGATGCCGTCGGATGCATGGCTTTCTGCACCAGATAAATCCCTGCCGCAACCACCGCGACCACCACCACGATGGCAGCGATCCAACTGCCATATGACGATTGATTCCTGCTGTTTCTTCGATTCACGATGCCGCCTGTTTTTCAGCCTGTGTCTACCATTGTGACAGGCATGCCGACCGTTTGTTCGATCGATCCGCCCTGCGGCAGTATTCCCGCTGCACCAAAGGCCATTCAAGCAGCCTACTGCACGCGCCAATTGACGGAGACGAGTCGATTGATCAGGCGGTGCGAAAACGTCTTTCGCGAGGGGCGGCATCCCTCGCGGGCGTTACCGCTGGCGCTTCGCGCAATGTCGAAGTTTCGGTAGCAGACGAACTCACGCCGTACTGCTGGCGCGCGTGCTTGTTCATCGCGTACAGCTCCTCGTACGAACTCAGGCGCGACTGCAACCACTCGCGTAACTGAGGACCGAACAGCTTATCTGCCTTGCTGTCAGACGGCCGCGGCAAACCGCTGAGCGCCCCCTGCTTCCACGGTTCCGTCTTGAGATCAGCAATATGCTGATGGCAGGAATGGTCAAGCTCGGCATGCAGCGGCAATTTCAGAAACGCACACAGCCGCTGCCATTCCTCTATCGGATCCTTTACCAAATCCCCAAGAAAGATGAAATGATGGTTAGGCAAGCCAAGGCATGAACGATGGAGCTCTACGGCGCGGTTCCAACGCCGCATCCACCGCGTCAAGCCACCCGTAAACGCTTCATTGTCATAACGCAGTTCGGCATCAACGATCGAAGCAAGCACATCCATGCCAGGACGAATCACATGGATAAAGCGTGCGTCTGGCACGTAATGCTCGATCTCCGGCATATACACCAGATGTTGCGGCGTTTTCTCAACCCACGAAGATCGTCCGGCCTCCGTAGCCAGGCTGTCCAGCATGGCAATAAAACGCTCCACGCACCTATCAAGCAACCAGGGGGAGCGCGAACTTGCCCTGGCATTACCCAAGAGCATTTGCTGCAGCGCCACAAATTCATGCCGCCCATAGCGGCGTGTCAGTCCCAAGCGCCGCGCCATGGTCCGGCGGCGCGGTCTTGCGCCATCGTCGCCCATGCGATAGTCCAGTTCCCCCAGCATGCGGGGAAAGAAACCGGTCTCCGGCAACGTGAATATGCCTGGATGCCTGGCTAGCATGGCCTGCACGAGAGTAGTGCCCGACCGAGGGCATCCCACAACAAATGTTCGTTGCATGAGCAGCTGACACCCCCGCACTTTTATCAATGACACGCGTCCGCTGCTGCGTTCTGGCTCGCAAGAACTCACTTACGCGTAAGCCTGATGTAAGTTTACACAATTCAGTACGTCTCCTGTCTACTAAAAGTTCTTGCGCCCCAATTACTTGTAAAGAAATGATGGATTCAGGCACACGGCGGCGCGCCGCTCCCATTCAGCCCCCGGCTCAGCACCGTCGTTTCGACGAAAAATTCACTCTTCCCCACCCAGCCGCTTCGCGTGAAGATCACGTCATGTCCTGCACTCATCTCGCAGTGCCTGGTCATGTGCCCGTCGTTCCGGTCGTAAGCCATGAAAGAAAACAGCTGCCCACCTCTGCCCACAGTCATTGATCTCCTGCTCGATGCCATCTGTGTCGTCGACACAGAGGGTCGGTATGTGTTCGTCAGCTCCGCATACGAGCGCATCTTTGGCTATGCGCCCGAAGAAGTGCTGGGCAGACCGATGATCGAACTCGTCCATCCCGATGACCGGCAGCGCACGCTCGATGCAGCAAACACCATCATGTCGGGCCATGCCATGCCCCATTTCCAGAATCGCTATATCCGCAAGGACGGCCAAGTCGTGCACATCATGTGGGCTGCCCGTTGGTCCGAAGTGGACCAGGTCCGCATTGCTATCGCGCATGACATCACCGAACTCAAACGCGCCGAATCCATGCAATCAGCATTGCTGGCAATCTCCGAAGCCGCCCATACGGCCGAAGATCTGCTCGCGCTATACCATCGCATTCATCAAATCATCAGCGAACTGCTGCCGGCGCGGAATTTTTTCGTGGCCCTGCATGACGAGCGGCGGGATGTACTGAGCTTTCCCTACTTCGTGGACGAATACGATCCTCCACCCACGCCCTGCAAGCTGGACTCGGGAACACTTACAGGCGCCGTCATCCGCAGCGGCAAGGCACTACTGCTTACGCCCGACACGCGCGCCAGCGTATTGGACGCCCTTCCCTATGCCGGCCATGATGCGCTCGACTGGCTCGGCGTGCCGCTTACAACACCCAACGGGGTCATCGGCCTGATCGCCGTGCAGAGTTATTCCGGCGACGTGCGCTACAACGAAGATCATCAAGCGCTTCTGCAATTCGTATCCAATCAGGTCGCCGCCGCGATCGAACGCAAGCAAAGCGCGACATGGCTGCAATACATGGCAGGCCACGACTTGCTGACTGGTTTGCCGAATCGTGAACTGTTCCATGACCGCCTTGACCACGCACTGATCGCGGCGAAACGCGATTCGACTGGCCTGTCGGTGCTTTATATCGATCTTGACCGCTTCAAACAGGCCAATGACACCTATGGCCACGAGGCCGGTGATCTGCTTCTCTGCGAAACAGCCCGACGTATCCGTCAATGCTTGCGCAATGCGGATACAGTGGGGCGCCTTGGAGGCGACGAATTTGCGGTGCTCCTGCGCGGCGTTCGCGCGGCAGCAGACGCCGCGCTGGTGGCTGAAAAAATTCACCAGACGCTTAGCCAGCCGTTTTCCATCAATGACCGCTGCCTTCGAATTTCCTCAAGCATCGGTGTCGCCGTCTATCCTGAGCACGGGGAGGACCGCAAGCAGCTGATGCGGCATGCAGATGTGGCCATGTATGAAATGAAAAAACAAAGACGCCAACGGCCACTGACGTCCCGTTCTCCCGCCGGAAAATAAAAAATCAATCCAGGTGACGGAACAATGCCGGCCAGGAACCGCCAGCGTTCCAGGCCGGCGGTTCCTGCCGTCACATCCGGCCTTGCGGGTCGAGCATGCCTCCCGGCCCGCAAATCCGTCCTGCTCCCTATTTACCCAGGTCTTTCAAGATTTCGTTCGTATAGCTCAGCACGCCGGCACTCGGATACGAGTTGCATGTCGACGATGCCGACCCGGCCGCACACGGCGTATCGCGGTCCAAGGACCAGAAGTGCAGACCGGCCAGTCCGTTTGCAGATGCATAGTTGGTGATGGTGTCGATATCCGCGATCGTCGTGATCTCGCCACTTGCATCGTTCTGTCCAATCATCGGCGTCAGCTCGATGTGGCTTGCGGGGGTGCCATAGACATGCTCCAAGTTCGTCACGGCCTGTAGCGCGGATTGACCCATCTCGCATGCGCCACTCACCACGACACAGTTAGAGGGAATCGCGCTGCCATAGTCCATCACCATCAAATTGATGGTGTAGTTTTTGATGGCCGGACTCGACGCTTGAATGGCCTGCATGACCCATTGCCCCAGCTGATTGACACCGCCATAGCTGCCGTCTGTCGCAGCCAGCGTCGCCAGCGTGAAAGAGAAGCGCAAATTGGGATACTGCGATTGCGCCGCCGCCACGTCGGCCACCAACTGCTGGATATCAGCTTGTGTCTGGCCGCCTTCGATATCGAAATCCACCCCGATCATCTGAGCGGTGTAGTACTTCGCGATAAAACTCTCGAAGGCCGAAGGGGACGAACACGTGAACACACCGTCAGCACCACCCGTGGATACGATGTAATCCAGTCCCGCACTCGATAGCGAATTGGCGCCGCCAGCCGCGATATTGGCGGAAATGAATTCCGACGGCGTAACACCTGCCCAATTTTCACTACCGCATTCACCCGTGGCGAATGCCAGCGAAATCGCAGGGAGATTGGGTTCTTGCGTGGAGTACAGGCTGCCGCTGCCGACAATGGGAATCAGCGTGCCAGTCACGTTGGTCGACATGGCATACGTATTCCAGTTCATATTGATGCTCATGTCCTTGTACGGACTGAACACAAATCCGCTCGGCGCAGGTGTTGGCGTCGGCGTCGGCGTGGGAGTTGGCGTCGGCGTAGGTGTGGGCGTTGGCGTGGGGGTCGGAGCAGGCGTGGGCGAACCGCTGCACGAGCCAATGGCAGTCCACGGCTCCCCGCTGCCGGAAGCACCGCTGTTAGTTGCTGGATCCTGACCTTGTGTCCACCAATTGGCCTTGTAGTCGATGCCGTTCTCACTCACCAACGCACCGCCGTTGTACGCGGTCGCGGCATTCCAGGCCGGATCGCAACCAGACGGCGTGGGGGTTGGCGTAGGGGCAGGAGTCGGTGTCGGTGTCGGCGAACCGCCGCCGCACGCACCCTCCGACGTCCAGGGTTCACCACTGCCGGACCCACCATTATTCGTGGCGGGATCGTTTCCTTGCGTCCACCAGTTCGCGACGTAGTTGACCCCGTTCTCGCTAACGACGTTGCCTTGCGTATAAGCAGTCGATGCATTCCACGCCGCAGCGCACGCTGCTTGTGCATGCACGGTTTGCACAGGAGCAAGGGTCAATACCGTCGTGGAAAGCGCCGCACATACGGCGGTGCTCAAGGTACTCAATGTCAAGGTAGACCACTTCGTTGATCTCTTCACATGCATGGACTTTCTCCAAAGTTGGATTTGAACCGAAACAAGTGAGGAACATCGGCGATGTCATGACTGCATTCCGGCGGCCATGTGGGGACGAGCGCCGGCACGCATCCATGCCCGGTACTGCGTGTAGTGGTTTGCAACGTCTCGTGCGCGGCCCTTGCGGCTGATATTGCGCCGCACGCCGCATTCTGCAGAACCGTTGCCGACCGGCAGACACGCCGGTCGGCAACGGCATTTCCCCTGCTCCTGTACCGACGGCTTTATTTGCCGAGGTCTTTCAGGAACTCATTGGTAAAAGCAAGCGAACCTGCTGATGGATACGAATTGCATGTTGGCGATGCCGAGCCCGCAGCACACGGCGTGTCGCGATCCAGCGACCAGAAATGCAGCCCAGCCAGACCATTGGCAGTCGCATAGTTGGTGATGGTGTCCACATCGGCGAGCGTGGTGATCTCACCTTGCGCATCGTTCTGCCCGATCATCGGCGTCAGCTCGATATGACTGGCCGGAATGCCATAGGCATGCTCCAGATTCTTCACCGCCTGAATAGCGGACTGACCCATTTCGCACGCGCCGCTCACCACGACGCAGTTAGCCGCGCTCGCAGAACCGTAATCCATCACCATCAAATTGACGGTGTAGTTCTTCAGTGCAGGGCTCGAGGCCTGGATGGCCTGAACGACCTCCGCTCCCAACGAATTGACACCGCCGTAGCTGCCATCCGAGGCCGCCAGCGTCGCCAAGGTAAAGGAGAAGCGCAAGTTGGGATACTGCGACTGGGCCGCCGCTACGTCCGCCACCAATTGCTGGATGTCGGCCTGCGTCTGTCCGCCTTCGATATCGAAATCCACGCCCACCATGTGCGAGGTGTAGTAGCTCGCAATAAAGCTTTCGAACGCCGATGCCGACGAGCACGTGAATACGCCGGCTTGGCCGCCTGTGGAAACCACGTAACTGAGGCCTGCACTGTTCAGCGCGTTGATATTGGCGGAAACAAATTGGGATGCCGTGACACCGCCCCAACTTTCGCTACCGCACGAACCGGTGGCAAAAGCCAGGGTAATCGCAGGCAGATTCGGTTCGGCGGTCGAATAGAAACTGCCGCTACCAACCAATGGCAACGTCGTTCCCGTTACCGCCGTTTGCATGGTGTTGGTGTTCCAGTTGAGATTGATCGTGACGTCCTTGTACGGACTGAACACGAAGCCGCTCGGCGCAGGCGTGGGAGTTGGCGTAGGAGTGGGAGTCGGCGTAGGTGTTGGGGTGGGAGTAGGGGTCGGCGTGGGTGTCGGGGTCGGCGAACCACCACACGAACCTTGCGAAGTCCAAGGCTGTCCGCTACCAGGCCCACCATTGTTCGTGGCGGGATCGTTGCCCTGTGTCCACCAATTCGCTTCGTAATTGACACCATTTTCGCTGGCCACATTGCCGGCCGTATAAATGGCCGTTGCACTCCAGGCCGCAGCGCAAGTCGTTTGCGCATGTACGGCCTGTATCGGCGCAACAGTGAGCAAGGTTGTAGATAACGCCGCACCGACCGCCGTGGTCAGTGTGCTTAGCGCCAATGTGGACCACTTCGTCGACTTCTTCTCTTGCATGGGACTGTCTCCAGGGCTGATGGAACCGCAACAAGTGAAAGAACATTGGCGATCACATGACCGCCTTCCGGGCAGCCACGGGGGACAGTCGCCTTTTCGCGTCCATGCACACCACCGCTTGTCATGAACTTGCAAAAGTGCGCCGAGTATCTGCCCCTTATGACAACGTTGTCCAGTACATTTGGCAGAACTTTCCACGCTGGAACGTGATCCGTATCGCAAAGAAAAAAATGTCATATCCATGCAGCTGCGAATTCACATGGCCTGCACATATGCGTTGCTTCATACCTAAAAATGTAGCCTTTTATCGCTGCAACGCAGCATCATCATGGATGACAATCAAGCACTATCGACTCTTATGACTGTCCCGTCGGCAAGCACGGCTGGTTGCAATGGCTAGCGCATGCGTTCCAAATCGGACTACAAAGATATGGACATCCATGACAACGATAGCCACCCGCATGCATGTCCCGTAATCCTGGCAAACACCTAACGAGCCGGCATAGAAAGACACATGCCGAGCAGTACTTTTTTACCGTGATCGCAGACCATGCATGGTCTCGAGTGCCCAGACTCATCATGTCGATTCCAAGTCAGCGCGTTCGTCGTAGTCATAGACAAACGACATTCATAGGAGGCATGCCATGAGCCCACGATTCCAGCGCATCACGCCCTTCCTCTGGTTTGATCACGAAGCTGAGCAAGCGGTGCACTTCTACGTATCCATCTTTGAAAACTCACATGTCCTGGCAACGACCCACTACGACAGGGAGACGGCCAAAGCTGCGCGCAGACCAGAAGGTTCGGTCATGACGGTTGCCTTCGAGTTGGATGGTCAAGCCATGTCTGCACTCAATGGCGGGCCGGTGTTTGCGTTTACTCCCGCCATCTCGCTGGTGGTGAATTGCCGGACGCAAGACGAAATCGACTTCTACTGGCAAGCCCTATCCAAGGATGGTGATCCCTCTGCCCAACAATGCGGCTGGCTTAAAGATCGTTACGGCCTCTCCTGGCAGATCGTGCCGGCGCAACTGCTGGAATGGCTCACGTCATCCAGCGCGACGCGCGTCATGCAGGCTGTATTGACTATGAAGAAACTGGATCTGTCCGTGCTACAGCGTGTGGCGAGCTAGGGCACCGCACGAAAAGTGCCGGTTACATAAATTCCGCACGGCCGTGATGCATTGCAGCATGCGAGGCGTATAATGGCGCCCGTTATCCGGTTTTCCCCGCCCCGGATCCTGCGAAGTACTCTCACATGGCCGATGCCTCTCGCTCCATCGCGACCCCTGCGGGTCGTCAGTCCGGTGTATTGCTGGCAATCCTCAGCACCGTCGCCTTCACCTTTATGGCCTATTTGACTATCGGCTTATCGCTGGCGGTGCTACCGGGTTTCGTGCATAGCCAGCTAGGTTTCGGTGCGATGCTGGCAGGCCTCGCCATCAGCATGCAGTACGTCGCCACTCTGCTCAGTCGCCCTCACGCCGGGCGCATGGCGGATACCAAAGGACCCAAACGTACCGTACTGACCGGACTCTCGATGTGCGTCGTTAGCGGTGTGCTATTGCTGTGCGGCGCACTGGCCGTGCATTGGCCATGGTTGAGCCTCGGCCTGATTTTTCTCGCGCGACTGGCGCTCGGCTGCGCCGAAAGCTGTGTCGGTACCGGCGCCATTGCGTGGGGCATGGGGCAAGTTGGCCATGAACACACCGCGCGGGTCATTTCGTGGAATGGCGTGGCTACCTACGGCGCATTGGCGGCGGGCGCCCCCTTGGGCGTGGTTGTAGCGCATCATTTCGGGTTTGCGGCGATTGGCATCGTCTCCTTGCTGCTTCCACTCGTCGCGCTTCCGCTTGCCCAGTTGAAGCGAGCCACTGCGGCTGCCACGGGTGAACGTTCATCCTTTCGCACCGTGGCCGCACGGGTGGTGCCTTACGGCATCGGGCTCGCGCTGGGTTCGGTCGGCTTCGGCTGCATCGCTACCTTTATCACGCTCTTCTACGCCGCACACGGCTGGCAGAACGCCGCGCTTGCGCTGACTGTATTCGGTGTGGTGTTCGTGGGCGTTCGCTTCCTGTTCGCGCGAACCATTCCATGGCTGGGCGGTTATCGCGTTGCGATGCTTTCATTGTTAGTGGAAGCGATCGGCCTGGTCATTCTCTGTCTCGCTGGCAGCGCGTGGATGGCCTGTCTGGGCGCAGCTGTTGCCGGCCTTGGTTTTTCACTTGTGTTTCCTGCGCTCGGCGTTGAAGCGGTGCATCGTGTCCCCGCCCCCAGCAGGGGCTCTGCCTTAGGGGTCTATTCCGTATTTATGGACGTCGCCATGGCCGTGACGGGACCATTAGGCGGATGGGTCGCCAGCGGCCTCGGCTACAACGCGATTTACGGGTTCGCCGCATTCGCCGCTGCGATAGCCATTGCGCTTGCCTTCGTGTTACACGCACAAGCCATGCGCGAGCAACCGACCTTGTCTGCCGCAGTAAGTATCGGCGCCGAATAAGCGCAAATCCTTTTGCCCTCGACACCCTACCCCAACCGCAACTTTCCCGAGACCGCAACCAGGGTGTCAAATAGCTGAAATATAAGAGCTTTTCAGCTATTGCCGCTTAAGTTGCGGCGCTGCTCGCCGACTAGTGAAGTATCCCCTTCCCCAAGTGTGCTCCATGCTCTCGCTCCGTTCCGGCCTGTTCCGCGTCACGCTCCGCAAACTTTTGCTGCTTCGCCTGGCTGGCATCCTTGTCTTACTGATAGCTATCGGCGTCCTGTGCAGTATCTCGCTCATGAAAGCCGACCAGCGCATCCAGTCGGTAGTCGGCGGCACCCTGGCCCCCATCTCCGACGTGGGCCGTATCCAGAGCGATTTCAACAACGATTTCCAGGCGCTCTCCCACGCGGTATTGATGCGCTTGCCGTCCGCCGTCAACGACGCCGCCACCGCCATCAAGAGCAATCGCGTCGACATCGATCGCTATTGGTCGCCGTTATTGCAAAGCAGCCTCGGCACACAGCAGAAAGCACTGCTCACCCTCGCGTCGGAACATCGCAAAGACGCCGATCAGGCCATGGACGATACGCTCAGCTTGCTACAGGCAGGACAGTTCGATATCGCACAGCTCAAGCTCGCCACTGACGTACAACCTTCCTTGGTCCCGTTGCAAAGCGACTTCACCAATTTGTTCGAAAACGCACTGGCGACCGGCAACGCACAGTCGCAAAACCAGCACATGGCCAATCGTCGCGGCCTGTTGATATTGCTCGCAGTCTTTGCCGGCGCGCTGCTGCTGGCCTCGCTTAGCGATGGCATTCTGATTCGCGCCCTTGGGGCGCGATTGCGTCTTGCGTCCGATGTCGCCAAACGTATTGCGCGTGGTGAACTGGGCGAGCCCGTTGCAGTGGGCCGCGACGATGAAATCGGCAGCCTGCTGCGTGCACTTGTCACTATGGAAAACCAACTGGTGAACGTGGTGCGAGAGGTCCGCAACGGTGCGACCCATGTACGCCATGATGCCCATGTATTGGAAGAAAACACGCATGCGCTGAGCCTGCGTACGCAAAGCCAGGCGGCAAGCCTCGAGCAAAGCTCCGCCTCGATGGAACAAATGGCCTCAAGCGTGGCCGAAACTGCCACTGCCGCTGAGGAAGCCAACCAGGTTGCCACCGCCTCGCGCCAGCTCGCTGAGCAGGGGCAGCAGATTGTTCGCCGGACGGTTACGGCCATGGACGCCATCGACCGCTCCGGCCAGCGTATTACTGAGTTCGTCAGCCTCATCAACGACGTGGCATTCCAAACCAACTTGCTGGCCCTCAACGCGGCAGTGGAAGCGGCGCATGCAGGCGAACATGGCCGCGGCTTCGCCGTGGTTGCCAGTGAAATCCGGCAGCTCGCGCAACGCTGTTCTACCGCCGCACGCGACGTGAAGGAATCGATCGAAGACAGCGCTACGGCACTTGGGGAAGGCCGCGTTCTTGCGTTGCAATCGGGCGAAGCCTTATCCGGCATCGTTGCCAGTGCTGCACACGTTTCCGAAAAAGTGGCGGGCATGGCGCTATCCAGTAAGGAACAAACGACTGGCATTACACAGGTGAATCTAGCTATCTCGGGCATGGATGCCACCACTCAGGAAAACGCAGCGCTGGTGGAACGCACGGCCCTCATGAGCCAGATGATGCGGAGCAGCGCGGAAGCACTGCTGGTGCAGATGGATTTCTTCCGCATTCGAGAGCAGCCTCGGGCAGAGCAAGCCGCCCTGCCCGCCAACGCAAACGCAAACGCCCAGGGCGATGACGATCTTCAACCCTCAACGACGCCGTTCTTCGATCAAGCTGCCTGATCCGCGCATGGCACTCTTCCGCGACAACGGCCGCTTTACCTCGCTGCTCGATCGCGCGCAAAGCGGCCTATGCGCCGTATTCCAGCCGCTAGTGCGCCTGGATACATTACATGTCGTGGCACACGAAGGATTGACTCGCTCCAACGAACAACTCGGAGGCATCAGCACGCCGGAGCTGCTGAACCTGGCTCGCGCCGAAGGGAGGCTTGGCGAATTCGAGCTTGCTGCCGCGCGTACAGTGTGCGGTGCGTTCACAGCGCAAAACGCGCCCGGACGTCTGCTGGTCAATCTGAGTGCGCAGGCGTTCATGCAGGAATCGATTCGGCCCGACGATTTGCTCGCAGCGCTCAGCACAGGCGGCATGGATCTCAGCCGCATCACGGTTGAATTGACCGAACGCGACATCGTCGAGGAGCCGGCCCGGCTCGCCCATGCCTTGGGCTATTTGCGCGCCCACGGTGTGCGTTTCGCACTGGACGACTTCGGCAATGGGCATTCCAATTTCGAAATGTGGAACGAAATCCATCCCGAAGTAGTGAAGATCGATCGCTATTTGATTGACGGACTGGCCAAGAGCGCCGAACGGCTCGCGATCGTGCGCGCGCTATGCCAAGTTGCCGAAACGCTGGGCGCGGATCTGGTCGGCGAAGGCGTGGAAGACGCCGATGACCTATGCATGCTGCGCGAACTGGGCATTCCCTATGCACAGGGATTTCTGCTTGGGTACCCTTCGCCGCGGACCATCGATGAGATCAGCGCCCGAGCTCGCACCGCGCTGAGCCACAGCACCGTTGCCATACCGCCGCGCCCGCGCGGCCCGGTGACCCAGCGTCCCATGCATCTCGGTCATCTGGTGATCGACGCGCCACCGCTTACCAGTCGCCACACCAATCATGATGTCATCGAATTATTTTCAAAGTTTCCCGAACTTCATGCAGTGGCTGTGGTAGAGGAAGCCCGGCCGGTCGGAATCATCAACCGCCGCGTATTCAGCGAACGCATGGCTCAACCTTATACGCGCGAACTGTATGGTCGCAAAAGCTGCACTGCCTTTATGCATGAGGCACCCCTGCTGTGCGACGTACATCAATCACTGGAGAGCATGGCGGACATTTTGCGTGGCCAGGACCAACGCTACCTCAGCGATGGGTTTGTCATCATCCGCGATGGTGCCTACCTCGGCCTAGGCACCGGCGAATCGCTAGTGCGACGTGTCACTGAATTGCGCATCGAAGCGGCGCGCTACGCCAATCCCTTGACCTTCCTGCCAGGCAATATCCCCGTGACGGAGCACGTCGCCCGACTGCTGCGCGCCGAACTGCCGTTCACCGTCGCTTATGTGGATCTCAATCATTTCAAGCCGTTCAACGATCAATATGGTTATTTCCGTGGCGATGAAATGATCCGGCTACTGGCCGGCATCCTGACGGCACAGGTGAATCCGCGCTGCGACTTTGTCGGCCATATCGGCGGCGACGATTTCCTGCTCGTATTTCAGAGCGACGACTGGGAAGCTCGCTGCCATCACATCGTCGAGCTGTTCAATCAGCGGGCTCGTGCATTGTTTGCTTCCGAAGACATCCTCCGCGAAGGCATCGTCGGCGAGGACAGGCACGGCAATACACAGTTTTTCCCGCTGACCACGGTGGCGATTGGCGCCGTTCGCGTTGCGCCCCCTTTCCCTGGCCACCCGGAAACGCTGGCGACACTGGCCGCCCGCGCAAAACGGCACGCCAAGCGCGCCCAGGTCGGGTTCTACTTGCTGGCCGGTGAAATGCCCTAGGGCCTGTTTACAGGACTGGCGTGGCTCGCGCTGGGAGCTGTTTCCGCGCCAGACAAGGAAGAGCGAAGGCGTGTACGTCGGTCCACGACTGAGCGATGACGCGGTATGGCGGGCAAACAGACCCAGCCCTTCGGGTTGCCGTTGCCTGTACCCGGCTCAGCCCATGTGCAGCCAGTATACGTAAACGCCATTCTGCCGGTCTTCTTCGCGAAAACCTTCGCGACCTTCGGCAACAACACCCCATACCGTGCGTACGCCATCACCATAATAGCGATCCACACGCACATGCTCCCCCTTGGGAATCAGAAAGCGTGTCTCCAATACCAGCACGCGCTCTTTCTCCCATACGAGTATGGCCTTGCGTCCCGTATTGGCACCCCAACCGACATGGACGTGTACATCCTGGGTGGGAAACCCGCCACGGTTATCCAGCTTCCAGCTTTCCGTTTTGCGCAGCAGCGCCTCCAACTGCGGGTCGCTCCAATCCACTTGGTTGCTTGGCACCTTGGAATGGGGCTTGAAATGGCTCATGCAATGACATCCGTTAGAGCCGACGCAACGCGCCAGGCCTCACATACAAACACCACCGTTCGACCCTTAGTGCAAACAACGCGCTTCTGCTCAGTGACCTATCGAACCACGCCTGAGCCGGGGGACTCTGGCGAAGCCGGACAACAACGTTTCGGACGGTGGTGGGTTTAGGCGCTTTATCGGTACATCCACGATTTTCTTTAGGAGTGCTAGCGCGCCTGCAGCCAATACAGGTGAATGCCCTTTTTGCGGTCTTCTTCGCGAAAGCCTTCCCGGCCTTCCAGCACCACGCCCCACAGCGTGCGAATGCGATCGCCCAGATGCTTGTCGATTCTTACCTGTTCGCCTTCTGCCAGGGCGAAACGTGTCTCCAGCACGATCGACGATTCACGCTCCCACACCAGTACGGCCGATCTCCCTACCGTGCCGCTCCAGCCAAGGTAGATCTCCACGTCTTGCGGCGAGAAGCCGCCACGATTGTCCAAGCGCCAGCCTTCGCTGCGCTGGAGCAATGACGCCAACTCCGGATCGTTCCAGTCGACACGAACGGTAGAGACTCTGGTATGCGGCTTGTGAGTCATGCGATCCATCCTGCAGAAAAAAGGAGATAAGCGTGCTGGCGAGGAGCTGCAAATGTGCGCGCCTGTCGTGATGGAGGAACCACTCCAGCGCCGAGCGGCGTGGATGGTGAGCTCCTCTCATGCTAATAAACGTGAAGCCTCTCCCACGCCCGCAAACCAAACGGCATTCACCTTCCCTTATCGACCAAATCGCCATGGGTGCGGACGGAATCTCGCCGCAACGCACAAAATAGAGCCTCGCAGAACAGCCGATTTGCCGCTTAGCCGCGGCAGAATCCCGCTGCGGCCGAATGCCGCACTGCACGCTGATCTCCGCCATCGTCCGCGCTAAGGTCAAGCTGCGGTTCGGAAGCAGCGTTAACAGCTCGGGGGAGTTGATGGCGAAGCACGGAACACATCGCGTCGAAAAACTCATTTCGGTGCATTGGCCAGCCGGCGTTCTGCTCGGCTTGAGCGCTTATCTTGAGATGCGCTATGGAATCGGCGTGCACAACGCAGTGCATATGTTGCTTTTGTGGATGGCGCTGATTACCTGCTGGGGATGCGCTTTTGCCACCTGCTTTGGGCACCGCAACCGCATGCATCGGCTGGAGGTACGCGACCAACTGGCTGATCTGTGCGCCCTGCACTGGCGCATCTTTGAAGATAACGTGGCGCAAGCATTTCGTTTTCGCGGCTATGCGGTGGAACGTGCGGGACAAGCCGATGCCGACAATGGCCTTGATTTAGTGATGCGCAAGCATGGCATAACCACGCTGGTGCAATGCCGGCACTGGCATCGCCGCAACGTCGAGGTCAAGGACGTTCGCGAGATGTACAGCCTGATGAAGTTTCATCAGGCTTCGGCTGTGAAGATCGTTGCCTGTGGCGACTACACCGAAGATGCGTGGAGATTCGTCACAGGCAAACCATTCGAACTGATCTATGGTGAAACCTTGTTGGCGATGCTCAGCGATGCGCAACTGCCGATCGGCGCAGGTGTCGTACCGTTCCAGGCACCTGCTTCGCCGCCTCCCATGCATCACAAACCGCGTACCGCTGCCATTACTTGATGGAAAGGCCGCTACGCGGCCTTTCTTATTTTTCCGGTCTCGACCTATTCGCCACCAACGCACCGGATCAGAGTGCGTCGTGAAAAATGATGCCCAAGGTATAGCGCTGGCCACTGCGAATCCGGCTGACACCGTGACGCATGGTGACCCGATATATGCCATGCACACCCTGTACGGGTCGATGATGGACTGGAAAAATCACCGCATCGCCCTGGCAGAGCGGCACGACTTCCGGCCGTGACTGCATGCGTGGACGCTGCTCGGTGAGCACGAATTCGCCTCCGGTAAAGTCCACGCCCGGCTGCGAAAGCAGTATCGCCAGTTGCAACGGAAAGACCTGCTCGCCATACAGATCCTGATGCAAGCAGTTGTAATCGCCCTCGCCATAGCGAAGCATCAAAGGTGTCGGACGCGACTGGCCCGCCGCACTGCATCGCGTGAGATATTCCTCATGCGTCCGGGGATAACGCACATCGACACCCAGGGCTGCGTTCCAGCGATTGGCCACCTGCGCGAGAGGCGAATAGAAAGCAGCGCGCAGGGCGTGAACCATGGCTGGAAGCGGATACGCAAAATACTTGTATTCACCACGCCCGAATCCGTGCCGCGCCATGATCACCCTGCTTCTGAAATAGCGGTCATCGGCATAAAGAGCGGCAAGGGCGCGGCATGTGCCGCCGTCCATCAACCCGCGAATCATGGCCGCGCCATAACGATCGAGTTCGCAGCCCAATGCATGCCAATCCCGATCATGCAGAGTATCGACAACGCTGTCCGCCTTCACTTGCTTGTCAACACTCTGCATGCGCCGCGTTCCAACCAAAAGTCGTGGAATGACCACTGTATCGCCCTGTACCGCGGCCCCACTCCGTTTCTTGCGAAACTCGACTTGCTCCATCGGATAAGCCGAAACAGGCGGCAAACCAGCTAATCACATAAACATCGCCCAAACAGGCGTCAGTGCGCCGCATCTTCTTTGGGTGTGATCAGCAGCGCCAGCACCGTCAGTATCGCTGCTGCCGAGAGGTAATACCCCACGTACGCCAGCCCATAAGTCTTGGCCAGCCAGGTTGCGAGGTAAGGAGCCAATGAAGCCCCAAAGATGCCAGCCATGTTGAAGGCCAGCGATGCCCCGGTGTACCGCACGGCCGTAGGAAACATGTGTGCCAGCACCGAGCCGAGCGGGCCATAGGTCATACCGACGATGCACATGCCCACCACCATGAACAGCAAGCCGCTATGCGAGAAAAGCGGAGCATAAGCAATACCGAATACGAAGATCAGCACGGTGGCAAGCACCATGGTGAAACGCCCACCACGGCGATCCGCCAGCCACGCCGAAAAAGGAATCAGCGCCGCGAAGAACAATACCCCGACCATTTGCACGATCAGGAACGACTCGCGTGAATAATTCAGCTTTGACGTTGCCCAGCTGAGTGCGAACACGGTCATCAAGTAAAAGATGACGAACGTGGCCAGTGCACCAAAGGTGCCAGCCACCAGCGCGCGGGGATGCTTCGACAATACACTGAACATCGGCACGCGCACTCTTTCTTGCAAAGCCATGGCGCGGGCGAAGGCCGGCGTTTCGGTCAGGCGCAGGCGCATCCACAGTCCTACGACCACCAGCACGGCGCTGGCAAGAAACGGCACGCGCCATCCCCATGCAAAGAACACCGCATCGCCCATGCTCTGCGTCAACCATAAAAACAAGCCGGTCGCGATAAGAAAGCCGATCGGTGCGCCGAGCTGCGGAAACATGCCATACCACGCCCGCTTGCCAGCAGGCGCGTTCTCGATCGCAAGCAACACGGCGCCGCCCCACTCGCCACCCAATCCCAAGCCCTGCCCCAATCGGCACAACGCTAGCAAAGCCGGCGCTGCCACTCCGATATGCGCGTAGGTAGGAAGCAAACCAATCATCACGGTGGAAAGCCCCATAGTGAGCAGCGCCGCGACCAGCGTGGCCTTGCGTCCGATGCGATCGCCAAAGTGCCCGAACAGCGCCGAGCCAATCGGCCTGGCGATGAAGGCCAATGCGAACGTAGCGAACGACTGTAGCGTCGCCGACGCCGCATCGCTCGCAGGAAAAAACAGTTTCGGGAAAACCAGGACGGCCGCCGTGGCGTAGATATAGAAATCGAAGAACTCGATGGTCGTTCCGACCAGGCTTGCAAACAAAACCCGTGCCGGCGAATTGGCCGGCGTGGTGACGGCATCACGCATTTCCAAGTTTTCCCGCTAAAGGTTGGCGCGATTCTGCCAGAAGACATGGAAAGGGTGCCGCATGGATTATTCGCAAAAGTGACTTGACGAGTCTAAAGGCCCTGTTGCATGGCATGCCCTTTTTGCGCAGACCGGATGAGGACCCAACACAGATCGTACTTATGGTGCAGCGGCAGGGCGTCGCGCCAACAAAAAACGACGTACCGCCGGATCACGGGCAAGACCGATGGCCATGTCGTAGGCATGGCAAGCCTGCACGACATCGCCCACGCGCGAGAACAACGCCGCCCGCGCCGCCCAGTAAGGCTGATACTCCATCAGCCGTTTGTCGGCAGCGAGGCCCTCGATAATGACCAGCGCGGCTTGCGGTCCCTCGTGTTCCGCAATTGCCAGGAGACGGTTGAGGGCAACTACGGGAGAGGCGGTCAAAGCATGCAGGGCGCTGTAAAGCTCCACTTCCGGTGCCCAGTCGGTTCGGCCCGAGCGGCGGCGCTCGATGTGCGCCGATTGCAACGCCACTTCCAGCGGATAGCGGCCGATATGTCCCAAAGAGGCGGCCCGCCGTAGCAGCGCCTCAGCCTCATCAATCAGTGCATAGCGGCCGCATCGCCACTTCGCCGTTTCCGTACACTGTCGATGCCTTTGCGGCGCGCAACCACTTACTATCCGTTCAAGACTCTGCCAGCCAAAAGGATGAGGAGCCCATGCAGATACCGATGACGACCATGCGGCCCGCGATGGGCTGGCTGACCGTGGCACTGTTTCTGCTCTTCGGCTCGCAGTGGATCCACGAACTCAATCATCCCTGGATCGCCGGCGCCTTGTTCGCATGGCTATTCATCGTGATCGTATGGGTAGCCTTCGGTGTGGTGCATGAAGCGGAGACACTGGCCGAGATGTTGGGCGAACCATTGGGCACGTTGGTTCTCACACTCTCGATCGTGGTGATCGAAGTCGTGCTGATTTCAGCAGTGATGCTCGGGTCGAAAGGTAATGCCACGCTGGCACGCGACACCATGTATGCGGTACTGATGATCGTGCTCAACGGCGTAGTGGGACTTGGCCTGCTCCTGGGCGGCATTCGGCATTACGAGCAGGCATACAATCTGAAAGGCGCGTCGGCTTACCTGTCCGTGATCATCCCGCTGACGATCATTGCGCTGGTGCTGCCGGACTTCACCACCTCCACGCAGGATGGCTCGCTTTCCCCTCCGCAGGCGCTCATGTTCTCCCTGCTGACGATCGCCCTGTACGGCATTTTTTTGTGGCTGCAGACCGGCCGCCATCGCGGCTATTTCGTCGCTCCCGATGCCCATCCGAACATCCCAGACGATGCGCATGATGAACAATCCATGCCCACCGGCGCCCTGCCGGTCGACAACGCATCGATCGACAAAAGGAAGCTCTTGCTTCATTTCGTCGTATTGCTGGTGAACATTCTGCCTATCGTCATTCTTTCCAAGAGTCTCGCGAAGATTCTCGATTACGGCATTGCCGCCACCGGCGCTCCAGCGGCACTTGGCGGCGTGGTGATCGCCCTGCTCGTCTTTGCGCCGGAAGGCATTTCCGCACTCATCGCCGCACGGGCCGATCGGCTGACCCGTGCCATCAACCTCTGCCTGGGCGCAGTGACATCCACGCTGGGCCTCACGGTACCTGCCGTGCTCGCCATCAGTCTCTATACCGGGCAATCTGTTCTTCTGGGCTTGCCCCCAGCAAGCATCGTGATGCTGATGGCCACACTCGTGCTCAGTGGACTGACCTTTTCCAGCTCACGCACCACCATGCTTGAAGGGGCGGTACATCTCTCGCTATTTGCCGTCTTCCTGGTGCTGGTATTCAGTCCTTAAGTCGACATCAACCACGAAAGAACAGATAAATGGCGCGATACGGCACACGAACCTCACCACCAGCATGCGTGGCGTCGCAACCTGTCGAGGGTGCGACACCGCCTTCCGTGCGGGTACGCACAATGTATTGCACCGCCGCCATTTCGCCCCTGCCCGTATGAGACTTGGCACGTAACACCAGCCATGCGACCGCTTTCTTGTCGGGCGACGGCGAAACGTTCAACGCCTCCCCCACCACCGTGCTGCCATCATTCGCCCGCCAGCTCGGGCCGGCAAAATGCTGGCCGATGACATGCCCCTTGACGTCGCTCAAGGTCGCATCCGGCGCTTTCAAGCTCCATGCATAACCACCATTGCCAGCTTTGCATGTGTAGATCTGCACACCCTTGCCGAACGCTTCGATAGCCGGCAGCTTGGCGGTTTGCCCCTGCGCATGGGCGCCACCTGCCAGTAACGACAAGGCAAGCATCCAGGGTATGAGTGATTTTTGCATGGTGTTCTCCTGATCGAGGTAAAAATCATCACATAGCATGCGAACCGGGCGCAGCCATCTGTTCATCACAGCATCGGGATGTCACCGTGGTGTGACATTTCTCGCGGTGCAGCGTAAGGCGTCATGTCCAGCATTCGGCATGAACCGATGCCGTCACAGGTGTCTTCACGTTAAATAAACCACGGGGGATTTGTCATATAGTCAGTGCCGGATGAACTGCGAGGGTGTGCCAGGCTGTTGGCCGTCGCAACCGTTCGTCCAACGATATCCGTCTTCGCAAGCACTCGCAGCTGGCCAGGTGCCTGCGACCACCGCTGTTCAGTGAGGAGGGTATGTCCGTGACTCGCACCTCTCGCATTCCGTTATCCCGTCAGCTGGCGCTCACCGTTCTCGCGGTTGCCGTGGCAGCCTCGTCGTTGCCCGTGCAGGCGCAATATCATCATGGTGGATACCGTGGACGTCCTGTTCCACATCGACCATACCGCCCCGAACCGCGGCGCGGTGGGGACGGCGGCGCACTTATCGCTGGCGCACTGCTTGGCGTGGTGGCAGGCGCGGTCATTGCCAACTCCGCCGCCAACGCTGCAGCGCCCCCGCCTGGTGTTGTCTACACGCAACCTGCCCCGCCACCGCCACCCGGAGTGGTGTATTACCAGAATGGCTATCCTCCTCCGCCACCACCTCCGCCGGGGTATTCGGGATATTGATACGCAGGCGTACTTATCAGGCCGTTGATCCGCACTCATGAATCGGAGTTCGCAGTCATGCAAAACGCTATCCGCAAGGTCGCCGTACCGCTGGCACTGTCGCTTGCCATGCTCGCAGGCGGCGTCAGCGCCCAAAGCATGTCGCCCGCCACGTCTTCCTCCTCTTCCGCCTCCCACACCTCGAAAACGCATGCGCAACGGCGCGCTGACGAAATCGAGCAGCACATCAATGACCTGCACTCGCAACTGCAGATCACTGACGCGCAATCCAAGCAATGGGATGCCTATGCCCAGGTCATGCGCGACAACGCACGTAAGGCCGGCGAGGCCTTCCATGAACGCGCACAGAAAATGCCGACGATGAATGCCGACGAAGTCATGAAATCGTATGCACAACTGGCACAGATGCATGCGGATGACATGCAGCGACTATCGTCTGCCTGGAGCGATCTCTACGCCGTTTTGTCACCCGAACAAAAAAAGACGGCTGACAGCTTGTTTCAGAACCGGCACATGAAACCCCACCATGGGCCTCGTCCTCACAAGGCAAAACCTGCGAGCGCTTCATCGTCCGCCTCCCCGAGTACCTGATCGCCTTTTCTTCTGCCGCCTATTGAAAGCCAGCCGCGTACCGGCAAAAAAACCGGACAACGCTGCTGGCTTTCACTTTTACAGTCAGCGGTTGTAAACGACCTTCTCCCGCACTGCAGTTGGGCCGCGATCATCAGCAAAATTTGGAAAGTAGTCGCAGGCCTTTAATGAGGTTTTACGCTGAAGCCGCCCGGCTCCCCATTGCTCGCCGGGCTACATCGATATGCCTGCCAAGAAGGAAGATGAAGGCTCTCCCTGCTCGTGTAGCCCACGAAGTAATCGCTCGCATCAACGCGCTATCGGAAACCAACACTCGAAAAATCAGAAAAATAGATCCGATAGACAATCAATGAATTAAAAAACGCCTTGCACAGGTGCAATTTTTAATAAGACAAGGCGAAAATCGATAAACCACGACTGCATCCGCCCCTATTACCGCGGCTATAATGTCTTCATGCAAAACCCCTCTGATTCCTTTGTGCCTGCGCTGTCCGATGCCGTGCGACGTGATGGTTTTTCATTCGTTACTGCAGATGTGATGCAACCGCTGCTGCAAGCGTATGGTCACCTGCCGGATTGGCATGCATTCACCGCAAGCTGGAATCGTCTTGGGCCTGATCCATACCTTGCTGCAACCGGGCGCCTCCGCAAGCGCCGCCACGCAACCTTCGTGGCCGAAGCCCATGGAGACGTTGTGCTTTCCCTCCATCAGGCGCATTACCAGGCTTTGCAATACAACGCACTGCAAGGCGATATCGAGCGGTGGTTCGAACCGATCGAGCCTGCTATTGCCGGCGGCCCCACCCTCCACGCCATTCTCGCGTTCTGTAATGACTTCTTCAGTTCTCTATTGCCTTCCGTGTCGCAATGGCATGTCGAGGCCCACCAATTCCGCATCGAAGCCAGCGCTGATAGTGTCGGCGAACCCACACCGGAAGGAAGTCATCGCGACGGCGTCGACTTTGTCTTGGTCCTGCTCATCGATCGACACAATATCGCCAGCGGCACCACCACCATTCATGCTCCAGATGGAAAGCTACTGGGCGATTTCACACTTGCCCACCCGTTTGATGCAGCCCTGATCCACGATCCGCGGGTGTATCACGGCGTCACGCCCGTTGCCCCTTTGGCCCCCTCCGAGCCGGCGCATCGGGACGTCCTGGTTGTCACGTTTCGCGCTGGCCCCTAACGCATTTCGCGCATCAGCCAAAGCCTGATCCCCGGGGTCGACGTCCGTTCCGTAAACGCACCCTATCCATATCGTTGCTAAAAGCAAGCATATGGATTTAGGCTCATCCCATGAAAATCTCAGGCCGCCTCGAATCGCCCACTGCAGAGCAGATTTCGGCCATACGCCTGTTCAATCGCTTCTATACGGCGAAGCTTGGCCTTCTGCGCCGGCGTCACCTCGACAGTACGTTCGCATTGACAGAAGCCCGAATGCTTTACGAGATCGGTGCCCAGCCAACCATGACAGCAGCCGCGCTACAGGACGTGCTAGAACTGGATGCGGGCTATATCAGTCGCCTATTGTCCACACTGGTCAGACGAAAACTCGTACGGCGTGTCGCTTCCAAAATCGATGCAAGAGAAAAACTGCTCTCGCTGACTCCATTGGGTGAAAAAGCCGTTGCCCGCATCGATGAACAATCGATCGCACAAATACATGGCATGCTCACGACCATGGATGACGGGGACCGCGCGGCGCTGGTCGAATCATTGGCGAAGGTCCGATCGATTCTCAGCCGCCCACCCAAGCCGCCGGTATACATCGTGCGATTGGCAACCGCCAATGACGATGCGCTCGCCATGCTTCATGAGTATTACCAGGCCGTACGTGTCGTGCAGCGAGACAAGCCAGGCAGCATCCAAAAGCTCATCGACACACCGGCCTCCGGAATGTGGCTGGCCTATCTTGAAAAGGAAGTCGTTGGCTGCGTTGTGCTGCGCAAGCTCCCATCCATATCGCATGCTGCCGAATGCAAACGCCTTTATGTAAGACCTTCCGCACGCGGCAAGCGTATTGCCGACATGCTGCTGGATGCACAGGAAGCGTTTGCCCGCAGTCAGGGATTGGAATGGATTTATCTTGATAGCTACGACGACCTCAAAGCCTCTATCGCCCTATACGAAAAACGCGGTTACCAGCGATGCGCGCGCTATAACGATAACCCGCAGGCAACGCTGTTCATGCGCAAGCGTCTTGCTTGATTGTCGAAAGCGAAAGCTTAGATTCGCCGAAGCTTTATCCGACCGTCCGATGGTAGCCATACACAACGGTAACCGGGCTACGCCTTGCGACTGGCCTTCCAGGCCGCCAAGCGTTCCTTGATATAGCGGTCGTAGTCATAGCCCGTCTCAAGCCGCGGCGCAGGACGATGCGTGCCTTCTACCGCGTCGGGGATGGGCAGTCGCGATACCAGATCTGCATACACTTCCTGGAGATGCGAAGGCTTGTTGGCGGAAGGATTGCTACCGGTGGACGCTGGCACCGTGACGTCGCTCAATGGATCATCTGTACGCGGCGAAGCAAGGCTTAGCACCGCGCCGATGTCAGGGGCTGCCGCGTCACGTGCTGTCAGAGCCGACAATCCCCAACGCAGCTCCACGGTTTTCAGAATCGACGTATGGTCGAGCGGTGTTGCACCCGAGGCGCGAAATACCGTTCCCGCCGGAATGCGCGGCGATACCAGCACAGTAGGAACACGCGGTCCAAAACGCTTGAAATCAAATCCGTATTCACCGGCCGATTGATCCGGGGGCACCGCATTCGTCGGTGGCGGCACGTGGTCGTAGCAGCCGCCATGTTCGTCATAGGTAATGATCAACAGCGTCTGATTCCATAGCGGACTGTTGCGGAGTGCCTCGTACACATCGTGGATATATTGCTCGCCTAGCGCGACGTCATAATTGGGATGCTGGCTGTTGCCCTTTGAACCCCAGCTGGGTTCCAGAAAAGCATACGAAGGCAGCGTTCCGTTTGCCGCATCCGCCTGAAAATCCGTGAATTCGCCGAAATAGCTGTCCGCCAGATTAGTGATGTCAGTAAAGGTATGCCGCGTGAGTGGATCAGCGTCGTAGCCGTAAATCTTCCAACGGATGTTCTTCTTGTTCAATGCGGCATAGATGGTGGGCGCCGTGAACGTCTTGGTCTTATCGTCCATATGCCCCTGCGACGTGGCGGCGTGGACAAACGCGCGATTCGGCAAGGTTTCAGTCGGCGCAGAACCATACCAGTGATCGCACACGGCGAAACCACGCGCCAAGGCGGACAACACCGGCAGAGTGGCCGGGGTGTGCATGCCCATAATGTCATTGGCCACGGTGCCGGGCAGAATCGAATAGTTTTCTTTCGACTCCCAGCCCAGGCTGTACGCAAAATTGCTGACGAATCCCTGGTTGGTCGCTACCGCCGGCGTCGGCGCGGCATTGCTGCCAAATAGCTGGGCATTGGTGGCGGTATAACCCTCACCAGGGTCCGCCCCTGGCATGAAATACGTGTTGGACGTCCCAGCAACAATCTTGAAAACGGTAACCGGCTCGGTGCCGTTTGCACCAGGATTCGATTCGTCGCCCTTCAAACCCTCGAAAGGTTGATCCGTCGGTGACCTATTGCCCGCATCGGCATAAAGAAACCCGAGCATGTGATCGAAGGAGCGGTTCTCCAACATCAGTACAACGATGTGATCGATCGCCGAGAGCGCGTTGCTGGAAGTCGTCATGACATACAGCCTCATGCAGAAATGGAGGGATCATGCCGTCGCACCGACTGTTCAATTTGCGTCGCTGCGGGAACGGCATGGCTATCCATAACTTAGCCAGCCGTCATGACAGTTTTCCGCGAACGCGATCGAAGATTCAGGCACGATCCAGATAAGCCACCAACACCTCGGTCAGCCACGCCATGAACACCTGCACACGTACCGATAGGTTGCGCCGCTGCGCGTAAAGCAGCGAAAGCAGCATCGGTTCGGCATGGTATTGCGGCAGCACCTCTACCAAGCGCCCTGCTTCAAGCAAATGCCCGATGCCGGCGCGGGGTGTCTGGGTTATGCCCAAACCGGCCAGGCACCCGCTTTCATAGGCTTCGACGCTATTGACGGTAAGCACCCCTTCCATGGGCGCGTAGCAGCAAGTCGAGCCATCCATGTATTCGAAGCCGGGCGGCCGTTGCCCCAAGGTCGTAACGTAATGAATGAGTTTGTGATGCGCGAGGTCCTCAAGCGCCTGTGGCACACCGTATTGAGCAAGGTAAGCGGGGCTCGCGCAATTGAGGACCTGCAGATATCCCAGCGGTCGCGCAATCAGGCTCGAATCATTGAGCGTGCCGACGCGAACCACACAGTCGAACCCTTCACCCACGACATCCACCCGCCGATCCGTACAGCTCAGCTCCACCTGGATCTGTGGATGTTCGCGAATGAACGCCGGCAGATAAGGAATGACATGCCTCGCCACGCCGCTGTTCATGTCGACCCGCAGCCTTCCACGCAAGGATTGCGGGGCTTGCTGGAACATGCTGCCCAATTCATCCAGGTCAGCAAGCACATCCTTGCAGCGCTCGTAGAAGCGCGAGCCATCCTGGGTCAGTTGCACCTTGCGTGTCGTGCGATGCAAAAGCTGAGTGCCGAGCTGTGCCTCCAGCTGCTGGATGGCGGTGGAAACACTGGCCTTGGGCAAGCCCAGGCTATCGGCTGCCTTGGTAAAACCGCCCAGTTCCGCGACACGCGCGAAAACCTGCATGGCTTCGACTCGATGCATGGCCTACCCCAACAAGCCTTGATTGTTCGTTACTGACGAACACAGTGCTCATCTTCAGCCGATTTATGCAGCATGTACAGATCAATATGCTGTGCCTCGCTGATTTCTTATTCCCTTCAGGAGCCCCTCATGAGCACGAGCACACCCGTCGCCCTTATCACCGGCGGCAGCCGCGGACTGGGCAAGAACATGGCGTTGAAGCTGGCTGAACACGGTACCGACGTGGTGCTGACCTATCGCTCCAACCGAACCGAAGCGGAAGCCGTAGTGGCCTCCATCCGCAAGCAAGGCCGCCGGGCAGTCGCGTTAGCGTTAGACGTAGGCAAGGCTTCGACCTTCACGGCGTTCAAGGAAGCGCTGCAAGCCGCCTTGAAGGAGCATTGGCAACGCGATCACTTCGATTACCTCGTGAACAACGCCGGCATCGGCATCCATGCCAGCTTCGCAGAAACCACCGAAGCCCAGTTCGACGAACTGGTGAACATCCACTTCAAAGGCGCGTTCTTCCTCACCCAGACGCTCTTGCCGCTGATTGCCGATGGCGGTCGCATCCTGAACGTCTCCAGCGGACTGGCGCGCTTTGCCCTTCCTGGCTACTCGGCTTATGCGTCGATGAAAGGCGCCATCGAAGTACTGACGCGTTATCTCGCCAAGGAACTCGGCCCGCGCCGCATCGCCGTCAACACCCTGGCTCCCGGCGCCATCGAAACCGACTTCGGCGGCGGCGTGGTGCGCGACAACGCCGACGTCAACGCATTCATCGCCTCGCAGACAGCGCTGGGACGCGTGGGGCTACCGGACGATATCGGCGGCGCTGCCGTCGCACTGCTGTCGAAAGAAAGCGGCTGGATCAATGGCCAACGCATCGAAGCATCGGGCGGCATGTTCATCTGATGTCATGCAAACAAGGTCGCGTTCCTTCGTCCCGGGATAGGAACGCGACCGCACAACGGTGTACCTTTTCGGTTCTCTGCACCGTCGAGGGCACGCGCCGTGGTCAGCTATAGCCCAAAGCATCCCGCTCCCAGCCGTGAGCAGGCGCTGCACGCTTTGTATGAGGCAGCCGAGCTGGAACACTGCCTGATGTGCACGTACCTGTACGCCGCGTTTTCACTCAAGTCGTCAGTAGAGGAAGGTGTCACGGCGCAGCAGCTGGAGGCCATCAGGCGCTGGCGGCATAGCATTCTGCAAATCGCCATCGAAGAGATGGGGCATCTCACTTCGGTGTGGAACATTACCGTCGCCCTGGGTGGCGCGCCACGCGTCGGACGCTCCAATTTTCCGCTCGATCCCGGCTACTTGCCTGCAGGTGTCGTGGTGAAGCTCGCGCCATTCAACATAGCCACGCTGCAACATTTCATTTACCTGGAACGGCCTGAAGGTTCGACCGAACCCGATGGCACAGGCTTCGAACCCGAACGGGTTTTCACGCGCGGAGTCGATGGACCGCGCCTTACCCCGATGGGCTTGGATTACGACACGGTCGGTACCTTCTACCAAACGCTGGGACGCGGGCTGCAATTGATCGCCAATGCCTACGGAGAGGAAGGCGCACTATGCGGCAACCCCGCGCTGCAGGTGTCGCGTGCTGAAGTGGCGCTGCCCGACGCCAATCGTGTGATTTGCCTGAAGACCGCGCTGGCCGCCTTCAATGCCATCATCACACAGGGTGAAGGTGCGCAGGAGAATGTGCAGGATTCGCACTATCAGAGATTCTCGGCGATACGCGCGGAGTATCAGGCGATGCTCGCCGCCGATCCGTCTTTTGCTCCCGCCTTTCCAGCCGCGACCAATCCCGTCCTGCGTCGTCCGCCACGCCCTGAAGGACGCGTGTGGCTGGAAAATCCCGATGCGATCGCCGTCGTGGACCTGGCTAACAGCGCTTATGGATTGATGCAGCGCTTGCTTGCCTACGCCTATGCTGTACCCGCCCCCGATCCGGACAAGACCTTGTCGCTGGACCTCGCCGTAGGGTTGATGCATGCGTTGACGCCGCTAGCCGAACGCGCTGCACGATTGCCTGCGGGACCCTCCCATCCGGGTTGTCATGCGGGTGTTTCGTTTATCACCTTGCGCGATACATCCGCTTTGCCTCCGGGTCCGAGCGCGCGTCGCTTTTTCTGCGAACGCCTGCAGCAATTGCTGGAAGCAGCGGAACGCTTGCAAGCCTCGGGAGACTCGCGTATCACGGCAGCGGTTTCCATCTTCGCGCGATTGTTGCGCCGTGCCGAACAAGGCTTCGATCTTTCCCGACCGGCGCCTGCAGCAACGGCGACGACACCCGTCACCGTATCGAGTGCCGGTACCGATGCCCACGTCACCCCAACCGCAGTGACCGAGGATGGCGTCGAACGCGTCGAAGGTGAAAAACTCACCGTGTTGTATGAAGGGAAGCGATGCATTCACGCGCGCTTTTGCGTCACTGGCGCACCCGATGTCTTTTTGGCCAATGTGCAAGGGGCATGGATTCATCCTGACGCCATGGATGCCGAACGCTTGGTGGATATCGCTCACGCCTGCCCTTCCGGCGCGATTCGGTATGCACGCCGTGATGGGCGGCCCGATGAAACCGCTCCGCCGGTCAATCTGGCCGCCATCCGCGAGGCAGGGCCTTATGCTTTTCGTGGCGACCTGCGCATAGATGGCGTATCCGCGGGTTTTCGCGCCACCCTGTGCCGTTGTGGCGCTTCCAAGAACAAACCATTCTGCGATGGCTCCCACCATGACGCCGGATTCACCGCTACCGGAGAACCACCCACGGGCACGTCAACGGATGCAATGCCGGTACGCAACGGGCCTTTGCACATCGACCCTCAGTTGAACGGTCCGCTGAAAGTGCGCGGTAATCTGGAAATCGTCAGCGGCACCGGCCGCACGGTCGCGCGCATTACCAATGCTTTTCTTTGCCGCTGCGGTCACAGCCAAAACAAGCCGTTCTGCGATGGAAGCCACGCTACAATCGGGTTTGTTGCCGATGGCTCATGAGTCACGCTCTGTCTTCTGCCGCTGGTTCTCATCACCGGTATCGTTATAGGCATCTCCGCTGGCATCGGTGTCTTCCAGCCGTTGCGGTGGTCCGCGCCGTCGCCTCGGATCGTCGAGTTTGTCAGCTTCTTTGCCCTCTGTCGGGCGGGGTTCGCCGTCTTGATGGGAAGGTTGCATGTAACACCTCAGTGGCCAGTCGAATGGCTGGGATCATGCGCCGGCTGGGACCAACACCGGGTGGTGACGGCGTCAAGGGAATGCCAACCCGCCCGCCTAGAGCAGACTTGGCTGTATCCGGCCCCCATCCCTGCGGCAGCGCATGGTCCCTCTCGCCGTTTAGAATGGCGGCCTTGTCTGTTGCATGAGGGTATTTCGTGATCATCCATCCCAAGGTTCGCGGCTTTATCTGCATCACGGCGCATCCGGTCGGCTGCGAGAAAAACGTGATCGAGCAGATCGACATCACCACGGCCAGGGGTACACCGGCTACGGGCCCTAAGCGGGTGCTGGTGATCGGCGCATCCACGGGATACGGCTTGGCCTCCCGCATCACAGCTGCCTTCGGTTACGGCGCGGCCACCCTCGGCGTATTCTTCGAAAAGCCCTCCAGCGAAACCAAGCCCGGCACCGCCGGTTGGTACAACACTGCCGCGTTCGACAAGCTTGCCAAACAGGCCGGCTTGTATAGCCGCTCCATCAATGGCGATGCGTTCTCCAATGAAACCCGCGAGCGTGCCATCGAATTGATCAAGAACGAGATGGGCGGCCCGATCGATCTGGTCGTCTATTCCCTTGCATCACCCGTGCGCAAAATGCCCGGCACCGGCGAAGTCGTGCGTTCTTCACTGAAGACGATCGGCAAGACCTTTACCGCCTCTTCCGTCGACACTAATCGCGACGCGGTGGTGCAAGTCTCGGTAGAGCCGGCGACCGAACAAGAGATCAAGGACACCGTGACCGTGATGGGCGGTGAAGACTGGGCGCTGTGGATCGACGCCCTCAGCAAAGCCGGTGTGCTCGCCGAGCACGCCAGTACCGTGGCCTACAGCTACGTCGGTACCGAAATCACCTGGCCGATCTATTGGCACGGCACCCTGGGACAGGCCAAGCAGCATCTGGACAATACGGCGCGCGAATTGCGGACGCGGTATGTCGCCCACGATCTTCACGCCTATGTCGGTGTGATGAAGTCGGTGGTCACACAAGCCAGCTCCGCCATTCCCGTGATTCCGCTTTACGTCTCCATGGTGTTTCGCATCATGAAAGAAAAAGGCATTCACGAAGGAACCATCGAGCAGATCAATCGCCTGTTCCACGATTCGCTGTATCGCCAGGATGGGGCCGCACCTCAGACCGACAGCGAAGGCCGCCTGCGCCTTGACGATTGGGAATTGCGCGAAGACGTACAGCAGGCCTGCAAAGAACTATGGCCGCAAGTGACGACGGAAAACCTGTGGCAGGTCACCGATTACGCGGGCTATAAGCATGATTTTCTGCGCCTGTTCGGTTTCGACCGCAAGGATGTCGACTACGATGCGGACGTCAATCCCGACGTGCATTTTGATGTGATCCAGCTATAAGCCGGACGAAACGTCCTCACAGTCTGACACTGGAACAACGTCGGCAAAGAGGATTATA
This sequence comes from Dyella sp. SYSU CM1112, assembly GCF_058216415.1. Lineage (NCBI taxonomy): Bacteria > Pseudomonadati > Pseudomonadota > Gammaproteobacteria > Lysobacterales > Rhodanobacteraceae > Dyella > Dyella sp. SYSU CM1112. The sequence continues at coordinate 156,159 of NZ_JBZEGI010000006.1, forward strand.
AAAAAGGGCCGATATACCGGCCCTTTTCCGTGTACAGATCAGCGCATGATGCCTGTATGCCCGAGCGAGTAGCGGCCCGGTTGAGGCCACACCGCCAAGCCATGCGGCTCCATGCCGACTTTGATGATCTTCACCTGGCCGGTCGTCGTGTTGAAGGCGTACACCACGTCGTCGAAACGTCCGGACAACCATAGCCACTTGCCGTCGGCGGTGACATTGCCCATGTCCGGACTGCCGCCGCCAGGAATGGGCCAGTTGGCAACCACCTTGCGCGTAGCAAAGTCGATCACTGACACGCTGCCTGGCCCATGCCGCGGACCGTGCACAAGATTGGAACCGCGGTTGGCAACATAAAGCTTCGTGCCATCACGGCTGGGATACAGGCCGTGCGTGCCGATACCGGTACGGATAAAGCCGATCTGCTTGAAGGTGTCGCCATCGATCAAATACACACCATCGGCCATCATGTCGGCCACATAGAACACCTTGCCATCCGGTGAGACGCGGATGTCCTGCGGCATGCCGTGCTTGCTCAGTTGCAGATAGCCGAGCACTTTGTGATGCACCATGTCGATCTTGGCGATCCGGCCGCCAAACTCACAGGTAAAGATCGCGTAGCGGCCGTCGATCGAGAAATCCGCATGGTTGATGCCCTTGCACTCGGGCACCTGCAAACTGGACTTCAAGGCCATGGTGTGTGCATCGCGGAAGTCCAAACGGGCATGTGCTTCGGCCACGACGATGGCTTCCTTCCCGTCCGGCGTGAAGTACATGTTGTAAGGATCGTCGACGAGCACCGCCTTGCCGGGTTTGCCGGTCTTGGGATCGATCGGCGTCAAGCTACCATCGGTGCGACCTTCTGCGTTGTTGGTCACCCAAAGCGTCTTCAGATCCCACGACGGCACGACATGTTGCGGACTATACCCGACCGGAAATTTGTCGACGACTTTGAAAGTGGACGGATCGATGACATACACGTCATCGGAGCGCAGGTTGGGCACATAGATACGCGGCAAATCTCCCGCCACCGCAGGGCTGAACATGTTGTAGCCCGCATCGCTATACATGTTGTTCGGGTTAGTGACCGGCGGCATGCCAGGCACGGTTTTTATCGTTTGCGCCACGGAAACCGCAGCCACGCACAACCCCGCCAGCACCGTGCCAGCTTGCAAGGCAAGACGCCCAAAACGATCAAATTTCACGGCAAATTCCTGTTATCAGAAAAAAAGCAAACCCTGATTTACGACCTGCGCGCTCTCAGTGCCCCGCCGTATCCCTGCGAATGGCATCGACAGTGCGCGAAACTATAGCATCCACCCCCAGCTCACCGAGTTGTGCGGTAGAACGCCGCGGGTCACCGCCGTACACGCCATCCGCAGCACCGGGCTTGGGAGCATTCCGGAGTTCGTTCAGCCGCACCATTTGAGGGGCTACGGCAAGCTGCAACGACGTATCGGCCAGCCCGGCGTGTGTACCGATCTCGTCATTGCGGAAACCATGCTGACGCAAAATCTGCGCATAGCCGTCCGATGACGTGTCGTAATACTCGGGCGGAAGAATGGCGCGCGCATGCGTTCCCGCCCACTGCTTGTTCAAATGGGCGACGACCTGTTTGAGGTCTTTCTGATAACCGCCATGGTCACCCAGAAAAATGATGTTCCGAAAACCGTGCACCGCAAAACTGTTGGCGGCCGACTCCAGCATTTTTTCAAAGACATCATCGGGAATGGTGATCGTGCCGGGAAAGCGCATGTGCGAGGTGGGCGGCGCATAGCTGCCTTCGGGCACATACGCTACGACCGGTGCAACCAATGCGTTGCCGAGCCGTTGCGCGATTTTGTCGGATAGATACTCGGCGCGTACGTTGTGCTTGCCTACCGCGACATAAGGACCGCTCTGCTCGGTTCCACCGATCGGAATGATGACCGTGGTTTTTCCGGCGCGAATCTGCGCGCGCAACTCCGTCCAGGTGAAGTCCTGCAACTGCACGGTGGAGGGCATCTGCGCCCAAGTAGCGGAGCTGGCGATAAGAAAAACGACAGTTGCCATAAGGCATCGGAATGAATGATTCAGCATCATGAGGCAGACGCAACAGGCATGTGAAGAGAAGGACGACATATGGTTGCATGCCACCATCGGCTTCGCATCCCCCTGCTAACGGCTGCCCTCGTTTTGCCTTAGAACCCGTTCAACTTTCCTGCATGGTCTGCACCCTTCAACCCTGCTCACGTTTCCACGACGTGCACCCAGGAACTCGATGCAAGTCGAGTGAGAATGCCGAAGGCTGCCCGGATTTATTCGTTTTCGGGGATCGCTCGGCGAAAGATTTCCTCCCAGTAAGCCATTCGCTCGGAGTACGCCTCCCGCACAGACTCCGGCTGATCGTTCTGCAAGCTCCGCAAGTGGGTAATGGGCAGTGTCGCTGACGCCATATGACGCCAGGCCTCGGCAGCAGCCTTTAAATGTGAGTGGGACGATAGAAGCGCGGCGATCACCTGCTGATCCACCATCTGCTGTGCGCTCAATGTCATCAGCCCTTCCAGCGCAATATCAGTACGTTCGGAAAGGAATGCGGCGGCCTCGCCCCAGTTATTGAAGCTGACTTCCATGGACGGCTCCTTGGTTTATAGGCAGAAAAAGCCTAGCACCAAGGAGCCCGGCGCTTCGTCTTCGAGACGTTCAAGAACAGCAAAGGCGCGCAACTCAACTATGGATGAGTTCGTTCACCCCTTCCCAGAACCTGTTTGCAGGCCCTGGCAACCCCATGGACACCACGCAAAATGATGCGGCAAAGCTTAAAGGAATGTGGAAGAAGAGAAGAAACAATCGACACACACAGTGAATGTGCACACGTAACTCACACGGTTTCTGCCGCCTCCAGCGGCTCCCATTGGTGCTGCGGATAGTAACGACGCATCATCCTATCCACATAAGCCACCAGAGGCGGATGCGCTACCATGGCATCGCGCACAGGCGTATCGAAGAACGGCGTCAGCACCGAGGCCAGTACTCCAAATGCCGTAGCATCGACCGCACTGATACGGTCACCCATCACATACGGCTTGCTTCCCAATAGTTGCGCCGTGGCATGAATGGAGCGAATGCCCAGCACGGCAATTTCCGCTGCCGAGTGCCGCCCCATGCCGTGACCACGGAAATCCGCGTCTTTACGCACCTGCATGTCCTTGCGCATCTGCTCACGCTCCCCTTCGGGTACGCCATCAGCGAACCGAGCCGGCCCTTTGGCGAAATTCTCCGGAACCATCCAGCGAAACCAGGCCATGGCAAAGTAGAGATGGTCTTCGAGCATGCGTTCGATTGTCCATGACTCAGCGCGTTGGCACCCATCCAGTGTTTCGTCCAGATCCAATTTGTACTTGCGTTCGATATGCGCGCGGATAAAAGTGGAATCCGCAATCGCTTCGCCATCGTCCACGATATAAGGCAACTTGCCTTTGGGGGCTTGCGATGGCATGGCCGGCTTCTTCACGTAAGGCAGGCCTGCCATCTGCAGCTGCACTTCGGTCTTGATGACAAAAGGGCTGGTCTCCGGCAAACCGAACCCAGGGCGAGACGCATATAAAATGATGTGGGGGGTAGACATGTCCATGTTTCCGTACGGGAGATCACGCATACCCTGAGCCACACCTGCTGACACCGTGCTGTCAGCAGGCCGTATCCTGGTTGATCTCGATGGCCATCTAAGAATCTCCTGGCGCCGGCCTGAGATGCTCAAGTTGCGGTTTGTACGCCTGCACAAAAGCATTGCGCAACGTATTCACAATCGCCTGCAATGCATCAAACTGCTTATCGTCGATGCGACCACTGATCGGCACGCGTGTAGCGAACTGGCCATTCGATGGATTCTTGAACAGATCCACCATACCTTGCGCGGCGGCTTCATAGAGGAGTTGGATCGGGCCTTTTCGATCCTGTCCAACATCCTTTTTCCAACTGAAAAGCTGCACATCCTTGAAGATCGGCCGGGCGTATCCGCTCAGATAGCCATGTTGGGCGCTCAAAACCATGGTGAAATCGCCCGTGCCTCCTGCGAAATCGAGCCCTGCATAGGCACGCGCCAAGTCATTGAGGCGAACCAATTGAATATGCGTGATACGCACGTGGTAATCGAAATCCCCCAAGCGATGCACCGGATCAAAGCGCGCCTCCGTTTCCAGCGGCGCATCGCCCAGCACCTTCGCTGTCATATGCAGGGTCGCCGTGCGTGACTCACCGGTCTTCCGGGTATTGGCGAGGTTGGTGATCGTGCTTTCGACGTCGGTCATTTTTAGATCGACACGCGGACTCGAAACAAAATTGCGGAACGTTACGGTGCCGCGATGAATATCGATATCGTCCCATTGGGCGGGGATCAGGATGTTCAACTTTTCGCTCCAGTCCACCCCTTTTCCCGTCTGCTTCTCGCTCTCGGTACGTCCATCGATGAAGTTAATGGTTGCGTCGTAAAAGCCGATGCGTCCCCGGAGATGTCCATGGAAAAGTGCCGCATAGCTCACCGAGACCTCCGTGCGAGGCGCCGTCAGGAATGGCTCGTTAGGACGCCCGCCTCGCTTGTCTATGCGCAAACCTCGCAAGGTGTAGCCGCCACGCCAAAGATGGAGGTCGATGTCCGCCACAGTGCCGTGATAGGCCCCCATATGTGCCAAACGCACATTGAGGCCTTGTCGTATGACGAATGGCAGGACCAGCCGCCCCACGACCACTACCAGCACCGCCACTGCAACCAGCCAGACGAACAACGGCGGACGGAGCGCTTTCACAAAGCTGAATTCCACGGGACGGGGGTTATACAGGGTAACGACGTAGTCGTGAGCACCATGCTAGTCCCCCTTTCGCTCTTCAAGCCATGCCGCCACACGAGGCGGCAACCGACCGGACAGATCCACCCCTACTGCCAGGCAGGCCTGTAAGGTGTCAGCCAAGGCCGCGGCATACCGGGGATCCCTCGCCAGAGGCGGAACATTGGCCATCTGCCACTCGACCATCTCCAGCATGCGCAGCGACCACTCATAAAGCTGCTCGACCTGCTCGGTGAACCGATCGTATAACCATCCCCGCAACGAATAATGCAAGACGTAGCCATAGCGGTCCGCGACTCGACTGACAAAGGGACCCACCTCAGCCCCTATCCCGCGGAACCACTCTGTATGTCCACCTGCCGCCGCGGATACCACGAGAGGCGCCGAGGCCCGGTGTTCCGGCCAACGCTCGATCAGCAGCCGCTCCATACGCCGCGCATCTCGCTGCCGCCTTGTTTCGACCAGGAGTCCCCGCTCCAGATCAAACAGCGCGAAGAACCGTGGATGAAAGCCACGAAAACGCCGAACGGGATCGCTTGTAAAACCGACTTTGACCAGGTCCTCGCCTAGGCAGGGCAACACATACACAAATGTCCGCCCGGCAGATGCAGCACGCAGATAATGACAATTATTAGTCCCTGCGACCCCCATTCAACATCCTTCCGATTCCGAATAAGGCAATGCTCGACGTCTATCTCTGGTCACGCAATACTGTCCTTCATCAGCGATGAAGCAGAGCTTGAGAGGCATGACATCCAAAGGCAGTTTGGCATGCGTGGGCATTGGCATCACACTCGGCTCGCATATCAGCCTGCTAGCACGCAGCCATATCGAGCATGCTGATGTCGTGCCTGGGGTATCCGACAGCATTGGCGAGTTGCGGCTCACGAGTAAGAACAAGGACGTTCACAACCTGCAGCCCTATTACAGGAAAGGGAAATCGCGAAAAGAAATCGATCAGGAAGTGACGACCTCATGATAACTGAGGTTCGCGCTGGCAAAAGGGTTTGCGGCGCGCTCTATGGCCATCCGGGCGCACTGGCACGCCCTCCACGCAAGACGCGAAATGGCATTTAAAAAGCTTAAAAAAAAGAGGTAAAAGATGTCAGACACCGTCAAACTTTTAGAAAAAATGGGGCGCGAAGCACACTGGCGCTTCATGTCAGAAAAGGACATGGAACAGGAATTGATCGATATTGGCATAGACACATCAATACGATCAGCCATTATCATCAGAGACATTTGCGAAATATACGCACTACTGGGACATACCAAGCTGATAGGCATACAGACTCCCGCTCCCTCACCACACGAAGTTCCGCAACAACCAGAACCCGATGAGACGGAGGAAGAAGGTGAAGATTCTGAGGACTCAACACCCTTGCTCGGTGCGCAGCTGTCGGCTCCGATAACATTTTATCGCCGGTCATAACCGAGATAATGCCCGCGATCGGCTCCAAGCGCCTGAAGTTCTGGGCCTATGCAACTCTTCTCCTAAGCATGACTGCGGGCATGGTGGTGGCTGCTACGCCCCCATCAGCGGATACCGCGCAGCTTTTTGCTCGCGCGGACTATCTCAAAATGATCGACAACGCCACCTACGTAAAGCTGATTCAGCAACTTGAAAGCAGAACAGCAACTATGTCGCGTGCGGAAAAGTGGCATCTATTTTATTTAGAAGCCTGGCAGACCGCTTACACAGGCCATAATGACAAAGCGGGAAAGATGCTTGAAACGGTAGCAACGCAAGCTCCCGATATCAATTTGAAGGAACAGGCCAAAGCTACTCTGATTAACATCCTTGGTATCGGCCATCGCTATGAAGAAGCCTTCACCTATCTCGACCAAGCCCTCGGCGAACTCCCCCGAATCACCGATAAAAGCACCCGGCTCCATGTACTCGCAGAAGCCGCACAACTGTTGATCGAGGCTGGACAATATGACTTAGCTATCAGCTATACCGATCAGATTCTTCTGGTTCGTAACGCAGGCAGCTACAGATGTATAGGCATCGCAATAAAACTCCATGCCGAATTCCGAAAAGAACAGCCAGCCAGCATACTTGCACCGGAGCTCCAGAGGGGGCTAGCGGAATGCGTTGAGGCCAACGACGCCTTAGCCGCCGACACAATACGGCGTGACATGGCGAGCCTAGCTCTTCAAGAAGGCAAGACAAGTGATGCGATTAACATACTACAGAGCAAATATGCTGAAGTGCAGAGTCTTAAATATGAAGACTTGATCTCGGAGTATACCGCCATGCTGGCCGAGGCTTATTGGAAACTGGGAAACGTCGCACAAGCGGAAAATTATGCCTATGCCACGGTAGACAATGCCACAAAGAGTGGCTTCAGCGAACCACTTATCAGTGCGTATCAGCTGCTCTATCAGATTACGCGACAGAGGGGAGATCTGCGTGAGGCGCTTGCCTATCATGAAAAATACATGACCGCCGACAAGGATCGTTTGGATGACGTACGCGAAAAGGCGCTTGCTTATCAAATCGTCAAGCAACAGGTTGAGGCCAAGAAAGTTCAACTTGAGGAATTAAACAAACAAAATAAAATTCTTCAGCTACAGCAAGCTCTAGACCACAAGGCAATGGAAACAAGCCGACTCTATATTGCTTTGCAGCTGACTATTCTGGCCTCAATTGTGTTCTGGATCTATCGGCTCAAACGCTCTCAACTGCGTTTTATGCAGCTGGCGCGCATGGATGGCCTTACCGGTATTTTCAATCGTCAGCACTTTGTTGATGAAGCAGAGCAAGCGCTTCGCTACGCAGAAAAATCAACGCGCAACGCATGCCTTATCCTGATTGACCTCGACCATTTCAAGGCAATAAACGACACCCACGGACATGTCGTGGGCGACAACGTACTGCGAAGAGCCGTTTCCATATGCCAATTGCACTTGCATTCCTGTGACGTCTTCGGCCGTATCGGCGGTGAAGAGTTCGCCATTCTGTTGCCGGAGTGCGCCATCATTCAGGCAGTCGAGCGCGCCGAGCACATCCGTGCAGCCATCCATGCGATGCCAGACGGCGAGCAGGATCGCATTGCCATGTCAGCCAGCTTTGGCGTTGCCTCCACTTCCCACTATGGACATGACTTGCGACGCCTGCTCCTCGCCGCGGACAGTGCGCTTTATCGCGCCAAACGCGAAGGACGCAACCGCGTGGTTGTCAGTATGAGTGATCATCTATCAGCGTCATCCAATGCGACAGCCAAGCCGCCCCTGGGCGGGCAGGATACTTCTGAGCCATCCTCGCAGTATGTGGATTAATTCAATTTCTTCCCGTTCATTCACGTATTCCAGAGATCAACGTACCGCGCAGATAAAGCGTTCAAATATTTCCCTGACGTACACGTGTGCCTTTACTGCAGTCATTGATGCCGCCTTCAATGCAACACCAAGCAATCACAGAAAGAGCGTAGCAGCCTTCAGTCGCGGAGGACGCCGATCGTCCGCAGCCACGCCTCGGCCAGCCGAGGCCAGCCCGTGATTGGGTTCGATGTCGGCCGCAAGCCGAATGCATGCCCTCCGTGTGCATACAGATGCATCTCTGCCGGCACATGCGCCTTTGCCAGCGCGGTGTAGTAGACCAGCGACTGGTCCACGCCATCTTCATAATCGTCTTCGGCCTGCACCAGAAAGGTGGGGGGCGTCTTGCTGGACACCGGCACATTGGGATTCAACTTGCCATCCCCGTTGGTGAGATGCCCCGGATAAATCGGCATGGCGAAATCCGGGCGGGCACTCTCCTTGTCAGCCGCATCCACCGGTGCATACAGGTGCCGATCGAAGTTCGTGCTGATCTCCGCCACCAGGAATCCGCCTGCCGAGAAACCCAGCACGCCTACCTTATGCGGATCGACATGCCAACGCGCCGCATGAAAGCGCACCAGCCGCATCGTTCGCTGCACGTCCTGCAGCGATGGCACCGATAGTGCAAAGTTGTGCGGACGGCAGTCACACGTCCAGTCATAGGGCTTGCTTGGCACCCGATACTTCAACAACACACAGGTCATGCCATGGGACGTCACCCAATCGCAGGCCTCAGTTCCCTCCAGATCCATGGCCAGTATCTCGAACCCGCCGCCCGGAATCACAATCACGGCCGCGCCCGTATTTTCCCCCGTGGGCGCATACACCGTCATCGTCGGCCGGGTCACATTGGTCACACTGGTTACCGGCTTGCCAGCCAACAACGTGTGGCTCAACGACATCGTTTCTGGACCGGGAACCGATTGCAGATCGGGTGCCATCCCAGGCCATAACAGTATTTGCGTATGCCCGTCAGCCGGCTGCCAGACCGTCGTTTTCGCCTGCACGCCCGCGCTTGCCAACAGCAGCCCTAAGGCAATCAACCAAAGCTTCATGACAACTCTCCGTTGTGGCACCCGGCCAGCGTTCTACTTTAGAAATAGAACATCGAATGAAACGCCTCCCGCCGATCCTGCACGCCGCATCGGTCTCGCCACGGTCATTGGCATGCCTTTTTTCTGAAATCGCGCCAATGGCGCTTCGGCGCGTTACGACAAGCAGACGCCGCCTCATAACGGACCGTTCGGGGCGGTCTAGACATACGCGCCTGGCAGATCGGCCATCGCGACCTGCTTCCGCACGAATATCTCAACCACCTCCAGCCTGAGGAACCGGCACAACGATACGATTTTGCCAACCGGACACGGGATATCCCGCCACTCTTGTGGCTGAGGAAGGGGACAAGATGCTTGCCTTCGTGACGACCATGCCGGTACGCACTTCATTCCGCCTGAGGGGTCCGTAGTTGCTTTTCCGCGTCATAAGCGACGCACGGGGTGACGCAATGTGTCAGTCATTACGTTCGACTGCAGCATCCCAAAACCAGCGCCCTCAGTCATAGCGTTCCCTGCAACCCAGGCAAAACAGGCATTTCCAACTTTCTCCACGACACCTTCGCGCTTATGCAAGCCCATATGGCCTTGGGCACTGATGCCCGGTACTTGGCGCATTTCCTGCTTGCCGTACCCCAATCATAGATACATGGCGGCAACTCGCGAGGCTATCCCATCGCATATCGGTCGCTCAGGGGGAGCGGTGGCAAGGCGCAAAGACAGCGGCATTGAAGTGGTTTCCAAGCTGCCTTGGCAAGCCGGCATCGCGCTAGGCATTGCGGGGTATATCGCCATGCGCTATGGCCTCGGCTGGTGCATGTCCACATTCGGTGGCCCGATCGGTCAGGCGCTGGGAACCGCTCTCGCCAAGGGAGCCTATGCGCCCATTGCGTGGTTATTGCTTGGTGCCTGCTGGCTTGCCGCGCTGATTTCTTTTTTTGACAACAGGCGCCGCCAGCGCCTGCTCGCCTCGCAGACCGGATTGCACAGCCTTGGTGCCATGGATTGGCGCGAATTTGAAATGCTGGTCGGCGAAGCCTTCCGGCGCCAAGGCTACAAGGTTCGCGAAACAGGCCTTGGCGGCGCAGATGGCGGTGTCGATCTCCTGCTTCACAAGGACGGCATGACCACGCTCGTCCAATGCAAACAGTGGCGTACCAAGCTGGTGGATGTACGCGTGGTGCGTGAGATGTACGGCCTGATGTTCCACCATCGCGCCGACGCCGTAAAAATTGTCGCCATTGGCCACTACACCGATGATGCGCAGCGCTTCGTGCACGAAAAGCCGATCGAACTGATCAACGGAAATGCATTGCTGACCATGGTGCGCGAATGTCAGGCCTCCATGCACAAGAACCTGCAAGTCAGGTCGCGACGTCCCTTAACCGATGCACGGCTGGTGATGCCGCCACCGTCTCACGGAAACGCACCCTCACTCCAACGCAAGACCAGCAGCAAGCAATAGTTCACACCTAACACGGCCATTTCACCTCATACTGCCGCCTGCGCCTGGGCATCCTATGATGCACAAGTGATCGCATCCGCTGAATATAGGTAGCATTTCCAGGGTGCGCGTTTTGCGCCAAGAATATAAACAGGCATTGCTGCAGAGCATCTCTCATGATCAAACCACAAAACCTCATGCAGGCCTTCGAGCGTGTTACCGATTACTGGTCGCCCAAAGTCGTGGCGCAGGTCAACGGTCAATTACTCAAAGTGGCAAAACTGAAAGGTGAATTGGTCTGGCATGCCCATGACCATGAAGACGAATTGTTCTACGTAGTGAAAGGTCAGCTTAAGATCGAGTTGGAGAACGAAGCGGTCACGCTACAGGAAGGCGATTTTTTCACTGTCCCCCGAGGGGTACGCCACAATCCTGTCGCTGATAACGAATGCTGGATCTTGCTGATCGAGCCCGCCTCGACCAAACACACCGGCGACGCCATCACCCCGCTTACACGCAGCCTGGAAGAACAACTCTCGTGATCGAGATTTGTGCATAAACAGCCCGACCCGTACTGCAATGATTGAGAAAGCAAGGCACTCTTCGATAACCTGAGGCAGCTCGCAGCATTTGCCGAACTCGCCCATTTGCTCTTGCAATCCCTGCCACTCATTGGCTGCTCAACCGTTTTGAAATGCAACGTACCTCAATCGGCTATATGCTCGTAGAAGGCGCGCGGTTGCCTACCATAAACCTTGCTTCCATTGCTCCTCTTGCGAAGCGCGGAATGACAGGGTGCTCTCCGACGTACTGAGATAATGCTCAACTCGCGAGTCTCACGCCCAACCCGCCGCGTGTCCTGAAACACCCGATTTTCGTGCCGTGCCAGGTCCACGACGGATCGATTCAAGTGCCTAAGGGCGGCGGCGTACCTTACCGTGATCTCCGTAACAGTTGCTAGCTGGTCTAGACCATGACACATTCAGCAGAAATGTCTTGGACTGCAGAAAGTTGGAATCATTTCACACATATAACTTGAACAGCTTGACTCAGGAATTACTGAGATTTAATTTGAACGCTGTCGTTGCCAATTCAACGACCGGGTGTGAGAACCCGATCTCCTCTAGGTGCACGCGCCGCCAGGCGCGTTTTCTTTGCGCTGACAATTTCACGTCCATGGCGGACGTGCCGGGCAGGCTTTGGCCTGACCGTGCTCTAGAGGATCGGTTTCTCACCCCGACACGTCCGCCGCCCGTGCCCATACGCGGTGGCGGTTGGTCCATCGCGCAAAGGAGCGTCCGATGACGAATGACACCGCAGGAACCTGGCTAACCCTCAACGCCCAGTACACCATCGCGCCAGATACAGATCCCTTCAAACTGCTGGACGATGCGGGCCTGATCCTGGACAGCGCACGCGGTATTGCGCAAAGCCTGAGCGAACTCCTGGCCAGCGTGGAACAGGCCAGTCTCTCGGATGTCAGCAGTGCCATGCAAGGCGTCGCCATCCTGATTGAAATGGGACAGCGCAATAGCGAAGCAGCACAACGCGCCTTTGCCGACGGAAATTAATTCCTGCCTTTGATGGGGTCTTTATTGCCCGCCCCTTCCGACGGCACCTGTACGCTGCACGATGACGCGCCCCGCTCTGGCGCTGTTGCTTATCGCTCCACTGTCATGCTGCATGAGAAGACAAACCAGTGGTTTCCGCGATCGTTCCTGATGCATCCCTCCAACGCAAATCCCTCACAGCGCGCCATCCAGCTCTGTCCGCCTTGCACCGCGCCTACTGAAGAAAGCCGAGGGGTATTCCCCCCGGCCTCCACGCACACTTCTTCGAAACGAAAGCCGAGTGCTTAGTTGGACTCGGTAAATTGGATGTAAGGCGCCGAGCCACCCGACGTGGAGCAACTGCCCAGATTGAGATTGTTGCTTTCACCGGTGGAGCCATCATCCGCCACGCAGGTCGGCGCAGTCGTGGAACCATAGCTTGCCGCCACATTCACCGTAATCGACGAACCGCTATTGAATTCCGCCTCGGAACCACCCGCGTTGCCGACGACATTGAATTCCGACTGCTTCCAGATGCTGGCCAGGTAAACAACGCTATCCTTGCCGCTCACGCTATAGGCCTGGGTGCCATAGGTAAAGGTAATCGTATCGTTGCCACCCGACGTCGCCGTGCCGGACAACTTCAGGCTGCCGAGATCGGTTGCCGGTACATCCGGAGCCGACACGTAGTTGCTGTTCCGATAGCAATCGCCACCGCCATCGCTTCCCCATCCGCTCGGGCACCTGCGGCCACCATAGCCAATCAACCAATATTGCATGAATGCAGCGGCCTCGCCCTGTACTTCGTAATCCGGTGCATAGACGAACTGCTGCCATACCGTGCAGCCGGAGTGGCCACCGCACGCGGATGTCGTGGAAGTAAATTGCGAGTTGATCTGCAACGAATACTCATTCGAACCAAGGATGCCGCCGTCGCCATATGCCGGAACGCCCACACTCTGTTCCGAGGTCACACCGGTGACGGAGGGGAAGCTGCCCGTGGTCTGGGTGATCAGGTTGGATCCAGGTGCCTGCAGCACATAGTCATTGCCATTACCGGCGGTTTGCGACTGGCCCAGAGCGGCCTTATGCAGCACGGGATGAACATGCGGAGTGATCTGCTTGCAGGCCACCTGCTCCCAGATGATGCTGGGATACACGGCGTGGAAGCAGCCTTGCGACGGCGTGGCGACTTGCGCCATGTTCTCGCGCCATGCTTGGCGAGCCAGTGATTCGATGGGACCTACTTGCTGGTCCGTAGCCTGGCCGGAAAACACCGTAGGCGGTGCGGCGAAAGCAGCGGGCAAACAGGCAGCGCTCACGAGGCCGGCAAGAAAAACGCATTTCAGTCTAGCTTGCATGAATATCTCCCCATTTCGTAGTGGCAATCGATTAAATGACCCCGGACCATCCAAGGGCCATGACGTTTCCCAAAAACGACTTACGTAGATGCAAACAACACAACGAAGCTCCACAGCAACATGCTGCGACACACACTTATCGATGCAGGGCACAGTGGAAAAAATCTACACTGCACTTATCAAAAACGTTTAGCTGCGTCGCTTCCCTACCTACTAAAAATGCGTGATATATCACGCCATTTTTAAGCGACGCACGCTCCTCCCGCAGTGTCGTCATCACTGACGCAACTGATGCGAATGAAGCGGCAACAAACTTTTCGATCCCCGTGCTTGCTAAAAGCGCATGCTTATTGCATCTCCTTCAACAACGTACTGAGCACCACAAGTCTCCCCATGCTGGAATCGAATTGCTCGACCAACATCGCCGCAGCATGCGGGGCGAAATGTCTAAGAAGTGTGATACCAGGCCGGCAAGCAAAAACTTACGGCCGCGACGATAGCGCGCTGAGAAATAGGCCACATTTAAACCGTTCTAATACTTGAACCCCAAAGCCTCCACCCATTTCCCTAATCCACGCTAAAGAACCTTCAGCGGCCTAACTCGACCTTAATCTCTCGACGACGGCTTTTTGCGAGATTCCTTCCTATGGCAGATGCGCTTCGGCGACTGCCGTGTTCTGGAGCGTCAGCTGCCCTGTCCGAGCTGTGAAAAGGAGACTTTCATGCGTCGTTATGTTTGTTTTGCGTTGCTTTGCGTAAGCGTCGCTGCCCATGCCAGCGCCACCCTGCGCGTTGGTAGCCATGTACTGTCAATCGGCGACAGTGCGGCACGCGTCCAAGAGCTGCTAGGGCCTCCAGCCTTGCGTGTCTATCTGCATCGGCAGGACAGTCTTACCGACAAAGAAGTATCCAGGGCCGAGCAATGGCAATACATCCAGGATGGGCAAACCATCACCGTCATCATCAGGAATGGCAGAGCCACCGATTTCGATACGCAACGAAACTGATGCAAACCGAACGGCGAGCGAAGCAGTGAAACGCTCGCCGTTCGCATTTGCTCCATTCTATTTATAGCTACACCTCGAATAATCCATCCGCATTCCGAACGCATCCATGCATGCTGATCACACCTTGGCGGTTTCCGACCAGACGGTCGCTCGGCGGTGAAGTGTCCTGCCTCGAGAAACACGCATTCCCTAACGTGCCTGATCTAAACAGCTTGAAGAGCGTATAGGCAGTGTTAGCACTCCCCTTCTCCGGCTGCCGAGCAATCCATTCCGAAGCGCGATAGGCTCAATTCGTCGGATGACCAGAGGGGGAAACGACATGCTTGAGTTATTCAAAAACGGCACACCTGTCGAGGTTTGGCAATTCCTGGTACAGGAAGCTTACGAACGCACTGGGCGTCGTCTCGACGAATCAAGCGAGAGTTATCTGGTGTTCGTGCTGCTGCGTTACCAAAGCGACCCCCTGCTGCTATCGCAGGCACAGGGCGTAGCATGGCTCCAAGCGCTAGAACAGGTCGGTACATCACGCGCCAATGCCTTGCGTGACGTCGGCGATCGCTGCCTGCTGGTAGCCGGGTTATTCCCCGGCATCGCGGAACGACGTCACGTCAACGTGGATTACTTCATCTGTGTCGGACGCAATGCCTATCAAGGCGTCGCCGACGCGACACGGCAAGCCTATGCAACGCTCTATGCGCAGCTGGCAAAACGCTACCGCGAACTGGTCGATACGTTGAACGCCGTACGGATGCTCTCGAAAACTCCGTGTCTCTCGGGTCCACTGCACTGACAGGCATTCTCATCCACACATCAGCGGGGATTGGCCAGACGCCTGCAACGCGGTCAGGCACAGCACAGCCGATCGGCAACACCGGACCGACAAGCTGTGCTGTGTCTTGACGGCTTGCGTGCCGCCGTCGCCCTACCCATCGCTGCTTTCGTGTCCGCCTCTGTCCGGACAGCACGGACAAGCGTCCGCGGACACTCCCTACGATCCCCGGAAAAATCAAAAAATGGCTTGGGAATGCGGCTTTTCGCGCGCCCGAAGGCTTGGCACGCCGTTTGCCATCTCTATCTCGAAAGCCACACTCACTTGCCTGGGAGAACTACCATGAAATTCGAGACCCTGATGCTCAATAGCCTCTTCGCCGCCTGCCTGGTTGTTTGCGTATCGACCCTGAGCGCCATGCTGCTGTAAAGGCATAGTCATGCCAGAGGCATGAGCGATTTGCGCATCGTTGGCTCCCCACTCGTTTCCCATGCCTTCCCATCGTCCATGGAAAAGTCATGCACAAAATAGATGGCGCGGGCACCGCGCGGAGTGATAACGAATCGAACCCTGATCGGCTTGCTGCTCCAGATCCTATTGCTGTAGAACACGCTGCGACCCTTCGCGAATCCGCCAATACTCGGCACGCCAAATGTGCCGCTCCGACTACTCGCCACGCAGGATCTCCCATGGCGGGTGGCCAGGTTTTACAGCCGATACGAGACAAGCCGCAAAGGTACGAAGCCCTCCGTCGCATCGCATCAACTGCGCTGATCCGGCCGCCCTTTTTCCGCTTTGTCGAGACGGGACGTATTAATCCAGTTCACCTCCCACGTCTTTCCTCCATCAGCGGAAAAAGCCTGCTCTTCACTCGCCGGACCTGCCGCATCATTGGCAAAAATGAAACGACAGTCGATCGGCTTACCGTTCAATCGGTCATGGCTGTAAAACTCACCCACGCCATGCTTGAACGCGCCAAGCATCGGCACGCCCAGCTCTCCTGAGCCACGACTTGCAAAGTTGAGGCTCCATTGCCCGGTTTTCGGGTCGTAGAGACGCAGCGACAAAAATTGCAGATGGCCGGAAGGTCCCTGCGTATCGATCACGGCAAGATTGGCGCGTCCACCCCAGATTTTTTCTACCGCTACGCTACCATCCAGCGGCGACCATGTGTGCGATCCGGTCAAAGGCTTCCTGAGGCGCGCCATATGGATACGCCAGTCCCCGAACTGCCAGTCAAAATCGTGCTGTGCAGCGGGCTCAACATCCGTAAACACATGGGCATCTCGAACCGCGTCCGGCTTTGCCCTGGTCAGATTCGCAACGAAATTCGTTTCCCAGGTTTTGCCGCCATCGGCTGAGTAAGCCTGCTCAAAATGGTAAGACGTCGCTGTGCCGCCGGAATAAATATTCCGCACCAGGACAGCATGTCCATCGATGGTTTCCTTGTCGTAGAAAACACCTTTGCCCTGTTTGAATTCGCCGGTCATCGGCTTGCCGACCGTACCGTCGTTGCTGCCGGCCCAATACAAATTCCATTGATGCGTGCGTGCGTTGTAAAGCCGCAGCGTCAGCCCTTCAAAATGCCCGGTCGAACTATTGGCGCTGAGTTCCTCAAGGTTGCCGCCATCGTCCCAGATTTTGCGGGTTACGACGGTACCGTTCCATTCGGTCCATGTGGCAGATCCACTTAAAGGATGCTCCAGCCGCTTGATATGCGTGTTGAAGGTGCCTATGCCAAAATCGAAGTCATGCCCACCCTCCACGGACGTCGCTGAAACGACGCCGGCGCAGCCCACAAACATGGCGGCACTGCACATGCCATTCATCACGTATCGATTGATCGAAGCCATGGTTTTCTCCCAGACGCGCATAAGGCGATTAGGAGTAGAAACTAGGCTGAAAAGTGGTCGGCAAAAATAGCCACTCTA
This sequence comes from Dyella sp. SYSU CM1112, assembly GCF_058216415.1. Classification (NCBI taxonomy): domain Bacteria; kingdom Pseudomonadati; phylum Pseudomonadota; class Gammaproteobacteria; order Lysobacterales; family Rhodanobacteraceae; genus Dyella; species Dyella sp. SYSU CM1112. The sequence continues at coordinate 173,420 of NZ_JBZEGI010000006.1, forward strand.
AGGCTATTTCATATAACCACTTTTATGTGATCCGGCAACCCGAAAGGGGCTTGATCAGTGGCCGGCCATGCACACGGATGCAAGGTGCTTGCGCATAGCACATGCTCACCCATCGCACTTGTCAGTAAGGCACTCTCCCGCTGGTGCCTCAAACCACGCTTTCGAATGCTGCACCAGTCGAACTACGGAAAGCATCACGGGCACCTCTACGAGTACACCCACCACCGTAGCAAGCGCGGCTCCGGAGCGAAGCCCGAACAGGCTGATGGCCGTGGCGACCGCCAGCTCAAAAAAATTGCTGGCCCCGATCAAGGCAGATGGACCGGCCACGCAATGCGGCACCTTTGCCCAGCGGCTGAGTCCGTAGGCAATGCCGGCGTTGAGATAAACCTGCACGATGATCGGCACAGCCAACAGCACGATGACCAGCGGCTGTGCCACGATCGCGTCGCCCTGGAATCCAAACAGCAATACCAGGGTTGCCAGCAATGCACCCATCGACCATGGATCAAGCCGATGCAAGGTGCGATCCAGCGCCTGCTGTCCGCCCCGGTGCAGCAACGCGCCGCGCCAAAGCTGCGCGAAGACTACCGGCACCACGATGTAGAGCAGCACCGACAACAACAACGTACCCCACGGCACGGTGATTGACGCCACGCCCAACAGCAGCGCCACCATCGGCGCAAACGCCAGCACCATGATCGAATCATTGAGCGCCACCTGCGCCAGCGTAAAGTTCGGCTCGCCGTCGCACAGCCGTGACCACACGAATACCATCGCCGTGCACGGTGCCGCTGCCAGCAGAATCAGGCCGGCGATATACGCATCGTGCTGATCCGCTGGCAACCACGCAGCAAACACATGCCGTACAAACAGCCAGCCCAGAAACGCCATCGAGAACGGTTTGATCGCCCAGTTCACCAACAGCGTGATGCCAATGCCGCGCATCTGACGTCGCACACCGGCCAGCTGCGCAAAATCCACCTTGAGCAGCATAGGCACGATCATCAACCACACCAGGCAGGCGACCGGCAGATTGATCTGCTGCACTTCCACGCCGGCCAACAGCTGAAATACCCCTGGAAAGCGATGTCCCAGCGCAATGCCCACGACAATGCACAGCGCCACCCATAACGTCAGGTAACGCGCAAACCATCCCATGCTCGACGGCAACGGTGCCGCGGCACGCACGGATTCAGTGCTCATGCTGCGCCTGCTCGCCGATCGCACCCAGCTCGTGCTGGATCGCCAGACGATCCAGCTTCTCAAGGGGAAGTTCCAGCAGCAGTTCGACGCGCTGACGCAGCATCGCCCAGGCAAGCTGGAACGCATGACGGCGCGCTTCGTCCGACCCATGCACCGCAGCAGGATCGGGCACGCCCCAGTGCGCGGTGACCGGCTGGCCCGGCCATACCGGACACATCTCACCCGCCGCGTTGTCGCAAACCGTCATGATGAAATCCATCTTCGGCGCGCCAGGCTGGCTGAATTCATCCCAGCTTTTACTGCGTAGAGGCTCGGTATAACCAAACTCCCGCGCCATCTCGGCAGCGATCGGTTGCACTTTTCCAGTCGGAAAACTCCCTGCGCTATACGCCTTGAACCGTCCCTTGCCCATGACGTTGAGCAAGGCTTCCGCAATCACGCTGCGCGCCGAATTACCCGTGCAAAGAAACAGTACGTTGTAAGGTTCAGTACGCATGGTCAGCAGCACGCTCCACCAGATTGCGGGCCGCAGGTATTGATGTGCGGCGAAGACGGCGCCGGGCCACAACAGCGTGCTGTCGAGGCCGTCGAAGCTGATGCATACGTCGTCGCCTCACCGAATGTATGGAAGGTTTCCCAACGTAGGCCCTGCGGATCTTCCGCCCAGAACTTATCCGACTGCGCATAGCAGCAAGTCGTGCCCTGTTCGGCCATGGCCACGGCATCGGCCGCCAGCAATCGCTCGCCGATGAGGCTCAATTCGGCATCGTCATCCGCCTGCATACCCAGATGATCTATGCCAGCTACGCGACCACGCTGCGAAATAGCAAAGTTCAGGCGCGGATCATCCAGCATCCACTTCGCATAATCGGCCTTCACTACACAGGGACCGGCACCAAACAACGTGGTGTAGAAACGGATACTGTCGTCGAGGCGCTCGACATTCACATGCACATGGAAGCGTTTCATCGTGTCCTCCGGGAAGGTTTGCAAGTAGAAGCTGGTGCGCAACCGCTGCCATGCGAACCGGCACAGCAGTTCTCGGTAAGAAAACCGAGCAAGGCATTCATCTGTGGATAGTTGGCGCGGCACTGGATCACCCGTCCGCGCCGCTCATCCAAGACCAGTTCCGCGCGACGCAAAATGTTCATGTGGTTGGTCAGCGTCGCGCCGGCCATGCCGGTCGCCTCCACCAATTCGCCCACCGCCATTCCTTCGTCCCCCGCCTGTACCAGCAGGCGATACAAAGTCAGGCGGCTCTCATGAGCCAGGGCGCTAAGGCAGTCGAGGGCGTCGTTCGATTCCATATTTCCATAATTATGGAAATATAAAAAGCAGTCAAGCCCGGCGCTTCTAAAACATGCTGCGAAAAGCCACCCTCTTACATCGTGACGCGATCCTTGTCGGCACCTGAGCCGGCACCTGCCTTGCGCACGCATGGCATGTCGACACCGGCAGACCTATGCGCTCCATCACTGTCCGCTCGTGTCCGGACAACGCGGACAACCGTCCGCGGACACCCTGGCCGTGCTGATGAGCCATCAGAAAATGGCTAAAAAGCAGGACTTTTCGAAGATCCGAACACTTGGCACACGGCTTGCTGCGTATAGCTCGAAAGCCTCATTCACCTGCTTAGGAGAACCATCATGAAATTCGAAACGTTGATGCTGAACAGCTTGTTCGCCGCCTGCTTGCTGGTTTGCGTTGCGACGCTCGGCGCGATGCTTAGCTAAATCATCGGACGATGAAGGACAACGCATGCGATGTGCCGCACACGTTATCGGTGGCCTGGCGTTAACCCTGACCCGCCTGCATGCCAAAACCAATGAAGTGTCCGTCACGTCTTTGTTGCTACTACAGGTCGATAAAAAGCTTTCTTAGGGCCTGTTTACACGATTGGCGTAGCTCGCCTTGCCGTACCGAAACCAGCACATGGCGAGCAAGCGCCTGCGCACCCATGCCGAGAGCGGTGCTTCGATGCAGCGGAATACCACCCACGCGCAGGCCACTGCGAGAACGGGGCGAACCACAAACAGCACGATGCCGGATGATGCATGAGCTATCGGCACACGAACGATCATGCGCTGCACGAGTTCGAAGACATAGACATGGACGAGATAAAGCGAGTACGAGATACCGCCCATCCCCACCAGCCATTTTGGCAATGCGATGTCGCCGTTCTTGGCTCGCAGTACGATGCCGACGAACAAAATGGCCAAGGGCGCGCCCCATCCCTGCGGACCAAAGAAATCCACCAGGCCCCATCGGTGCCATGCCGCAAGCATCACAGCGAGCAACGACCCGACAGCGACGTAAATCACAACGTTGCGCCGGATCACGACGTCAGCGCCATACAACCCACCCGCAAGCATGCCGAATACGAAATCCCACACGATGGGATTGATGGCGAGATTGGCATACCGCGACCACGTCACCAGCGACTGGGATGCCACACCCAGGTGATAACCGCCGCGTAAAAGCGGTATCGCAATCAAGCTCAAGGCAAACCATCCCGCCATTGCCGTGTAGCGGCGCCGACCGAACAGCATGCACGCGGCAAATACCAGATAGAAATACCACTCGAAACACAACGTCCAGGCCACGCCCACCGCCATGTGGAAATAGATAGGCGACGCCGCCGGATCATGGGGAATGAAAGCCAGCCCTTCCAGATAGGGAAGCAGCACCGGCACGTCGCGGAAACTATCGAAGCCATGATCCACTACTGCGCCCGCCAGCGTGACGACAGCGAACAGCGGCCAGATCCTGGCAAAGCGCTTGGCAAGAAATCCCCAGGCATACGCTTTGCTGCCGTCGAAGTCCCGGGTGGTCCATACCATCAGGAAGCCGCTGAGGATGAAGAACAGATCGACCCCCATGGCCATGGGAAACAACGCATGGTCCACCGCTGTGCCACCAAGGTGAATGCCCTGCAGCACGCTGCGGCTATGCACCAGCACCACCATCGACGCTGCGATGCCTCGCAGCGCCTGGAGCCATGCCAACTTGCGATCTCGCATACCCATCTGCCGTGAGTGCGCTCTGGCATGCTTTTGGTTATCGGCCGCCTTCAGAAGGCCGTTGCATTGCATGCGTCACTCAGCACTGGCTATGGATGGCATATAAATGCCCATGACTGCGCACGAAATAAATCGCGAGCATGCCGCAGCGTTCCGTGATGTTGATTTTGACGCTTCCTTGACAAACCGTACACCATCATCCTAGACGACATCGCTCGTCATAGGGAGATGATGCACGCACATGGATAGATCAAGCGAGCCCCGCAGCTTTGGCGCACCGCGCCAGCATCCCATCGAGCCTTCTCTTATCTGCAACTTTCCAAAGTTTCCCGCATAAGCGGGAAGCGCGATGACCGCTTGTCATCCATGCAATCGAGAGGTCCATTCTCATGCAGAACGAACATGTAGAGAACATTCGCCCATTTGCACGCGTGATGGCCACCGAAGTAGCGACAGAAGACACTGATGTGGTCGCGAAGAAAGGCACTTTTAATTCCCTTCCTTCAGGCGGCCTTCCCAACGATTGGCCGGATATGGCCTAAGCCATAGCATCTCGATGGGCAAAACTATCGCCGCATCACACGATCAAGCCGTCACAGTCCACCGTGACGGCTTTCTATGGACAGGCGGGGGATTCCATGGGCGCATCCGTACTTATTTTTTCCTTCTTTTACGATCCACATGCGTCCGCTGTTGCCTGGGCTTTGCAACGCAACGGCGTCGCGTACCGCCTCAATCCTTCTCTACGTATCGATGAAACCACGCGGCTTTCGCTGCGCATCGATGATGAGGTTGATGACATGCTCATCGATGACATGGATCCAAGTCACATACGCGCGATATGGCATCGGCGCCCGAAGCCACCTGAAGCAGGCCACTGCCTGGAGGCGGATCGCGCTTTTATCGAAGGCCAGTGGAAATACCTGCAGAAAAATATCTTTGATACGGCACATGCATTGCCGGACGCGTTATGGGTCAACCGACCACGCGCCGCGGACTTTGCCGAAAGCAAACTAGCCCAACTACGCGCTGCCCGTGCGTCTGGCCTGATGATCCCGGAAACCCTCATAAGCAATCATGCGCCGGATATCGCTGCACTTATCAAGCGCTGGGGAAAGATCGTCTTCAAGACGTTTTATCCGCAAAGCTGGCAAGACAACAGAAGGGGGGTTAGCCACCAGATGAGTGTTGTAGCGCTGGATGACACCTCGTCGCTTCCGGAACCATCCATTGCGATGAGCCCTGGCATCTACCAGCGCTACATCGACAAGAACTGCGACATTCGCGTCACCGTCATAGGGTGCCAAATCTTCGCCGTCAAAATGAAGAATAAGTCTGGCGAAGCCTACTTTGACTGGCGCTCGCATTCCAACGACGAAGATATGCAGGCCGAAACATTCGTGCCAAGTGCGTCACTGGAATTCAAGATCAGGAATATGATGCAACGTCTCGGCATCGTCTTTGGCTGCATTGATCTGGTGGTCGATCATCACGACGATATCTATTTCCTGGAGGTCAACCAGGCGGGACAGTTCCTGTTCGTGGAACAAATGAAACCAGAACTCCAAACGCTACGCGCCATGACCGCCATGCTCAGCGCAGGAAGTGTGGATTACAGCATCTCCGATTGCGTGGAGACCAGGCTGGCCGACTATATGGCGACCGACGAATACCGTGAAATCGGTAGCGTGCCACGCAATACCGGTCAACGTATTGCCGTGGAACCGGTTTAATCCCGCACGGTCTTGTCCAGCAGACCGCAGTGTTTTTCCGGTTGAAGTCGGGATCGGTGAGGTAATGGACCACCTCGAAATCCAATGAGCTAGTGCCGAAGCTTTTGAAGCGAGCGCGATCGGAACGAGTGTGACCGGCGGACTCTACCGTTTTTTTCACTAGCGGGTGTGGGCCATCCGCGCAAAAAGAAAGCACATTTTCAGGTGCGTTTCATGCCGTCACCCTACGCTAGCGCGTCTTTGCTTACACGCGCCGCACACAGACGAAAAACCTGCACGCACTCTTCAGCGAGAAAGCACCCACTCAGGGAAGTGCCTCGGCCATCTCAGGTGCCTTCGCATGCGGTTTCGCAAAGCGGCGACGCAGAAGGCGATTGAGTGGATCTCCGTAAAGCCGCGCAGTCATCCAGGCCAACGCAGCAGAAAGCGCCAGGAACACGGCAAACATCGGCAACTTCTCGCCGACTGTCATGGCCGCCCTAGGTAGCCTTTCCACCATGATGCCCAGTATGACGATATGGAAGAGATAGAGCTCGTAGCTATGCGCGCCTAGCCACGCCAGCGGCGCGTACAAGCGGCGAAGCATGCCATCCGCCGGCAGGCGGACGACGGCCACCAGATAGATGGCCGTAGCGATGCCCAAAAAACTCGCGCCCAGTGCTTCGTGACCACCGATGCCTTGCATATAGATAAAGCCACCGGCCATGCCGCTGAGTATCGCAATCGCCCACCTTGCTGACGTCCCCAGCGTTAGCGATCTCGCCAGGCACGCTGCGACGCACCCATAGGTCAGCATATCGACGCATGCGAGGTTGCCGTACATGAAAAGCAGTTCGTTATCCCGGTGGACGCCGCGATAGACAGGTGCGATCGCTATGCAAAAGCACGCCAGCACCACCCGCTGCCATCTTCCACGCACCACCACAAGTATCAGCGGGAATAACAAGTAAAACACTTCCTCGACAGATAGCGACCAATAGATATTCATCGCGTAATTGAAATAACCCACCGCCTCCATCAAGACGTTGTGCCAGAACGTCAGCACAGATAGATCCGCGATCAGGAAAAAACCGTTTCCGAGATGCACGCCGCGATGGATGTTGGAGAAGTGATCCAGCCCGGCAAGACCTAGCACGGTGATCACCAGCAAGGCCAGCAGCACCAACGGATAAAGCCTGAAGAATCGAAGCTTGTAGAAATGTGCCACATCTATGCCGGCCAATGATCCGTAACGATCGATGGCGTTGGAGGTGATCAGGAAGCCGGAAATCACGAAGAAAATATCGACGCCGTAGTTCCCGTTGTAAAAAATGGTACGCAACGTGGACATCGGCACCCAGTTCTGCAGCGGACTGATCTGCAGGTGATAGGCCAAGCTGAAATGAAGCAGCATCACCAGCAGAATGGAGATGCCACGCAGCATGTCTATATAAACATTGCGGCTTGCACGACCCTGTGACCGAACAACGCCTGCGCTCATCGACCGCTGATCCGTGAAATGACGCGGAAGCGTAGCATCATCCCGTCACGCCACGGCGCAACGGAAATCATACTTATCTCGCTAGATGAAGCCCTTTCATGATCGAGGCAAGGCGCGTCACAAACATGCTGCCCTGCGTCTGCGGCGTCGCCGGCGTGGCGTATTGGAACTTCCGGTTAGGGAGGGAATGGACTTCATGCCCGGCATCGTCAGGATTGAATCCCCTACCCGCGCCGAGATGCTGATTGAATTTGCCGCTCGACTTGAACATGTAGCGATAGGCACCGGTAAGCGAGAGCTGATTCGCTGCCTGCGTGAAATCGAGCTTGGGTTGGGCAGTGTGGTGAACGCCGCCCGAATAATTTTGGCCAGGCACATGCTGAATCTGCATCATCGCATCGCGATAGAACGCTCTGGCTGGATGCGCGACGTCGCCCGCCACGCGTGCGCGTTGTGTGCCATTCGGTTCTGTATCCTGCGCGTTCTGCCGGCTGCCGAAGGTCGGGCTGAAAGATACATAGTTATGCTGCTCAGCCGACCCGTGCATGCGCGGGTTATCAATAGCGATCGCTAAGCCTTCGTCATAAGCCTGTTGGGCATTCGCCGGATTGCGTTGCCGGATGGATTCACCCGAGGCAATGTGATCGTTATTGGCTGCCCATACACCATGGGCTTTGGGCAGCACGGGAAAATGGCTATGGCCGATGGTGACGGGCGTCGTGTACGTACCCACATCCAACGGTTGGAGCGGCGAGTGAGCGCTAGTGCGATCCGCGCGCCGTCGATCGATCAGTTCGCCCCGGGCAAAACGCGCTTTCATGCTGTCGTTTTCACCCTTCCAGATGCCCACACCCATGTTCCACGAGTTGTTCTTCAGCGCCCGGCCGAGATTGTTGGGCTGGGTCTTGTCGAACTCGTAGAAATTGCCGCCATGGTAGGCGTAGTTCCTGCCCGTGGAGGGATCCGTCACCTTATTGCTGGGGGTTCGCTTGCCCGCGTTCTTCCAGGCGGCGAAATCCTGCAAATTCATGGTGACGTAGCGCCCCTTGTTCTGGTACGCCGCGAAGTAACTGTCTCTTTGATATTGATGGACCTTGCCGCGTCCATCCATGCGAATACTGACTTCCGGCATCTCGACTTCCCCCTGTGGCAGCCGCCTGGCAGATCGTCACATACCCATCTTGGCCCAGGCCCCCTGCGCGGCCTGAAGACACCCTCGAAAACCTGAGAACCCCTGCCCACCTCATGCCCCACCACAGGGATTTCCGCATCAAAACCAGCCTTGCTGGAGGTGGTCTTGACCACGCGCCCTGACCCACCCGACACATGTTCAGCGATGGTAGACCTGCGCTTGCGCCGCCGCAACAAAAGCGTGCTTGCTTACGCGCCAGGCGCAACCCTGCCGGGCACGGGCTGCAGTCTATGTCGCGCGTCCTTATCCCAGGTGCGACACACCGGCCTCCACGGGGTGTGTCGCGGGCAAGGATCATGCGTACGCGAACGACCTAGCCGAGACCTTCGGCCTTCAGCAGCTCATCGTTCTGCTGACGAAGTACATACAACGCGGCATGCAGCCCTTCTACCTGGGTGGCGTTCAACGGCCACTGATTCGCACCCGGTGGAGCGCCAAGTGTTTTCGCCCGATAGAAAGCCTCGCTGTTGCTCAGCAACTTTTGGATGACATGCATCGCCAACGCTGCTTCAGCGATCTTCGTAAGGCGTGCGTAACGCTCCGCGCGTGCCGGATCCATATGGCCTCGTTTTGGCGCGGGGCCAAGCGGCGTGAAGGGTTTTGGCAGGCGAGCGCGTGCCGTATGATCCGTGATAGCCACGATCAACTCCTTGTCAGTTGGTTTTGGTTAGCGGATCGCCTGGGTTGCAGCCCATGCGGTCCGCGCTTTCACTGCATTACTGCAATGGTCATCCACACCGCCCGGTCAAGCGACAGCATGGGTGACAAGCTGAGGGTAGCGAAATGCGGATGGGTGTGTCTGTAGGGGATCGCTGATTTTTTTGATGCAAGCTGTAGCCGCCCATCCCCTGATGCGCTATCTCACACGCTCGGTTATTCACGTCCCCTTTCCGACTTTGGGGCACTGAACAAAGATCGATAGCAGCCATCCATGTCGATTTGCGCCGAAAGGCGCGAAGCGTTTTCTCCACGGAATCGGCACCGGTATCGGTATCGGCACGACGAACGTGCCGTACCAAGCCATGAAATGGATCAGCTACCGGCTGATCGACCACGCGCATGACGCCCAACTTTTCATGCCCGTCTTTTCGTCTTCAGGTTATGGAGAAAGGGCAACGCCGCATTTGGCAACAGATCCTAATTGGATTCTGTAAAAATAATTTGAGGAGGGCCTCCCGTGCTGACGCACTTACCAAGTTTCAAATTATTGCCATAATTACCAATAAGGTCACTTGTTCTCACGCATATGGGCTCCTCTGGTGATCTGTCACTATAAGTAGCCTGGAGTTTTACGCTGGCCGATACACCTGGCGAAAAAAGCTTCGTCTTGGACTCTTGACCAAAAACATTGAATTCGGCGCCATCCCATATTTTTGAAAGGCCCACCACGCTGTCGGGGCTTGTTACCGCATAGCTTTGCTTTCCATAACTCACCATCACCTCGTCGACACTGCTATTGACCGAGGCTTGCAGGGTAACGCCCTTGAGATCCTTAAGGGCGATTCCTCCTGGCACTGTTGTTTTATTATCACTGAACTTAAAACATAGATTGGCAATAGCGTCCGTCACCCATTTATCTGGACAACCCTTTCCATCCGTATTGTAATTCAAAAGAACATACTGAATATAAACACCAAAAGAGGGTATTTCAAAATAAGGAATCGATTCACTATCGTTGTTATAATTAAAGGTAACACCAACCCTGCAACCGGCATGACCATTGCACGCATCAGAAGGCGAGGCCGGCAATGTCCTTATTTGCAATGAATACAGATCGCCTGCCCCACTGCCGGAAGAATATGCATCCGTAAAGCTGTCAAACGATCCTGTGGCAGATACCAGTTGCAAGCCTTGCTGAGGAACCTTCAACGCATAGTCGGTGTATGAGCCTTCCAGAAACCTGGAGATGCTGGCCGATGACGCCCGCGTCAATGAACCGGGCGATGCCGATTGCCCGGTTTGACACGGTACGCGCTTCCAGGCCGTTTGTGGATATTTTGCGTGAAAGCAACCTAATTCATGCAAATGGCTACGCAACATGGTTTCCTGCCATGTTGTAAGCGCCATGGCGTTAGCGCCTGATGGTTCATGGCGAGCCTTGCCTGGCGTACTCCAAGCCAGGAAAAAACAGAAGGCTGCCGTCAAGCCAGCCAGCCACCACCAAGCATGTCTCATTTTCATACCGCAATGTCCTTTGCCATGAGCCAACATCAAATGTGAGTATCAGGCGTTATAAAAACGAGCCGATACATGATCAAGCATCAAGCACGGCCGAACAGAACAACGGCATATCCCCAAGATGCTGCGTCATAAAGCGGGCTCGCCTGTTTAGAACCCTTGGGATAGCCGCCCAATAGGCACGAAAGCGTTATCAGTCCACGATCAGGTTTCGCTCCAAAAGCTATCTGTTATGGGAAGCGACCGCGTTTGCTTCACAAGACAGAACTTTTGGATAAAGAGACAAATGTCACCGCACCTGCATGGAACACGCGGCCTTCCCATGCCCCTGGCAAATGAAACCTGTGCATGTGTACGGCTGCGGCTTGGCTTTGCTCGCTGAGAAAACTGGGCTCGAAAGCATTCACTTCGAGCCACCGCTATATAAGCCGTGCTGCGGCCAGTGACACGAAACACATCGCGCGGAGACGAGAGGCCCGGCTTGTGTAGCACGGGTCATGCAACGTGCGTGCAGCATGACGTCCAGATCATGCGAGCCGTTTGCTAGCCAATCGAATATGCCGGGTTTTGCCGAGCAGACTATGCACAAGCAGCACCTCCTCCACCGGCCACGCAACAGGCTTGATCGCCTCAAACGGCAGGGTGGCCTTGCCGTAAGCCATGGTCATATGCGGCACATAGGAGCCATGCGTCCATTGTCCAAGACCATGGGCCCGCAAATGGACGGCCAATTGCTTTTGCAGGGCGTGAAGCGCTTCGTTGCCGTCACTGGCAGCAAGCACGAGCGGGCTTTTGGCGCGGCGGTTGCCAAAGCTGCCGATCTGATTGAAATGAACCGTGAAAGCGTGCGCCTGGAGCCGTGCGAGCGCATCGGTGGCGTGCGCGACGAGATCGGCGGGCAGGCCCGCGTAATCACCCAGATGAAACAAGGTGACGTGGAGGCGGCTGGCCTCGACGGCACCACGCGCCAACCCATGCTCGCCGAGGTAATGGCTCGCAAGCGTGGCAAGCTGCGCGGCGTGATGGGCGTTGGGAAAGATGGCGAGGAAGAGACGGTCGGTGGCGGTTGCCGGTTCCAGGCCGGGCAGTAGCCCTTGGTTGGACATGGGGTAGCCCCTTGCGGGTGCGGGTTATCTAACAACCAGTACTTTACGACAGACGGGGCTTTCTTCCAGCGTTTTAGTGCGTGCATGGCGTCCATACAGGGCTACAGCTATCGCTAGGCCAACACGCCGCCCTGCATCCATGCGGACCCACGATTCGCAGACAAAGCGAGTGAAAACGCATCAGCATGAGGGGTCGCTCACCCTGGGCAGATCGATCGAATGGGGAATGGAGCTTTATCTATGGTGCGTAGTGTGGTTCGCTGGGCATGGTCACACGATAGGCTTGAGCGATGCCACGGATAGCGTTATCCCGTTCCGATGCGACGGTGGGTGAATTACTGGCTCGGGGCTTGCGTTACCCGTTGCGCGGAGCCGCGCTGGTCACCTGTACCGTGCTGGTGCTTGTCTACCTGTGTGGCGCGCTGGCGAACGTCTTGAGCATTGCCGCCAGCATCATCTACTGGACGCTTGCGTGGCGCTACGCCGCTACCTGCCTGATCCACGCAGCCAATGGCTACGCCGATCCGCCGGATGTCGGGGTTGAAGAACGCACCTCGACCGGTATCCAGTTGACGGTGTTGCACTCCTTAGTGGTGTTGGCCTGCGTGGCCATCATCGTGTGGCATATCCACTGGCTGTGGCTGCTCGTTGCGCTTTTCGCCATTCTGCTGCCGGCGATCGACATGTCGCTTGCTTTCGATGGCGATCTCAACGTGGCGTTCCATCCTGCGCATTGGTGGCGAACCGCATCCCGCTTCGGTGCCTTGTATATCCTGCCTGCAGGCGTAAACCTGCTGATCCTGCTGGTCATCCTCTGCATGGGCGTCATCATCAGGCCGTTATTGCCGGCGCTGTTGGGTCGTCTTCTCTATGGGTTTACCTGCGTCTACTTGATTATTTTTGACTTCCAGCTGATGGGCGCACTCATCCACCAGCGGCATGAAACGTTTGGCATGGAACCGGAGGCGGCACGTCTCGCTAGCAAAAGTGGCCAGGATGCGGATGCGCTACTGCTTGAGCGCGTGGAATCCATTCGCGCAAACGATCCGCGCGCCGCCCTCGATCTGCTGGTCGATCGTCTGCGCGAACGCGTGGCGCCGGCGACCGTGCATCGTTGCTATCGAGACCTGTTGCGCCAATCCGGCATGAAGGAGGCGTTGCTTGAACACGGCCAGATCTGGACGGCCGCCTTGGTAGCCAATCATGAAATGCCGCGCGCGCTGAGCCTGGTCCAGGAATGCGTGGAATTAGACCCCGCTTTCCTGCCGGATGATCCCGCCACGACCGGCCCCCTGGCAGAACAGGCAGCGCGCATGGGCATGAAGCATCTGGCCATTCATTTGTCGCGCGGATACCTGCAGCAATGGCCACGGGCACCAGAATCACCACGCTACGGCTTGCTGGCAGCCCAACTCATCGCCAGCCAACCGGATCGGCGCGCGGAAGCCATGACGTTGCTCGATGCACTCATCGCGCTCTGGCCGCATCATCCCTTGCAGGCGGAGATGGAAACCTTATTCGATCAGCTCAAAATGCCGATGGGCGAATAAGCGTGCGGAAAACTAGGCCGGATTCCGCCATCATGAGCACTGCACGATTCACGGTGATGGATCGAAGCGTCCGCTATTGAAGCGGGACCGTTGCAGGTTCGCTGAGGGCGACGTCAGGCTGGGCGGTAAGCGAATCCAATCCTGCTTTTCTGCCTTCTCCCACGCAAAAACGCACACTCTTTTTCTTAGGCATGCGCCAGCGCGTAATCCATCGCCGCACGCATTGCCGCAACCTGTGCCTGGATGCACTGCTCCGGATTGGCACGTGGGCTGTCGGGATACACCTCGGTGGTGGTCGTGTAACGCGCGCCGGTGATGCTGGCGCACAAGCCCAGCGGTTTTAGCGCGTACTCGATCACGCCGGGCGCCACTATTGGCGAGCCGATGATCTCGCCCTTTGCATCGGCCGGAGCGATATGCGTTATCTGCGACACCGCTGCCAACACCGCTTGCTGGAACGCGGGCTGCGGGTTTTCGGCGTCATCGACCAGATAGAAGCCATCCGGGATTTCACCGGGCTCAAACACTTTGCCATCGCGAGCGGCGAGTGCGCGGCGAAATTCGGTTTCATCGCTGTCGGTGGTTTCGTGCAGGTCGATATGCATCAGGAAACGACCATGCAACGGTGCAACCAACCGCATCAGCGCCGCCGACTCGCCTGCCGGGCTATTTTCGCGAAACGAGCGGTTCGGGTCGGTCGCATCGGGATTCCAGCGCTGGATGCGCTCGTAGGCCCATGGGCTGATGCACGGCGCGATCAATAGGTTGGCGCGCCCGGCATAGTCGGTCGCATGCTGTTCGGCAAAACGAAGCGCGCCGTGCACGCCACTCGTTTCGTAGCCATGCACTCCGCCAGTAACGAGCATCACAGGACGATCATCCCGCCAATCTCGGGTACGAACGGCGAACAGCGGGAAACTACCCTGGGCATAATCCAGCCGGCCGTATTCCGACACATCGAAACGGGAACGAAGCCGATCTATCACGCTGAGTACATCGGTTTCATAGCTGCGCTGGCGAACCTGCCGCGAGAGCCATGCATCTTTTTCCGCTTTACCCCAAGGCTGGCCCGCATTACCGATGGGATAAGCCGCATGGATATTGTTCATACCTTTATCTCGCTCTCTCGAAATTTGCCGCAAAAACCATCGCGCCCGGCGTCCCAAGGATTCCCGGATTGCCTCTAAATCCGTCCCGGCGAAAGCCGGGGCGACGCCTTATCCGGGACATTCCCAAGAACAAAGCAATCGCACATATTCCCGAAGAAGAAGGGCCGCATGCTCTTTCTATACGGAAATGCGCGCTGCCCTTTGCTCCACCTTCCACGCCACCTCAGCCATTTCCTTTGTAAAGCAGAAAATTACCCTGCCGCTGCTTTTTCGGCTCATTGACGGCGGACGTGGCCAATTGCTTTGCCATGTCTTCCACCATGGCGTCGGACGTCGTGAAATGGGTTTTCGAATCTTCCTGATAGGTATAAGTCGCCAATGCCTGCCCGTTGGATGTGCTCAGGACACGCACTGAGATATCTACGCGATTCGAGCGAAGCGACACGTGCCCGGTGCGGTGATAATCCTGGACCTCGCCATTGATGACATAGCGGTAGCCTTTTGCCTTGGCATAAGCGACCGCCGCATCGTCATCAAGCGGTGCTTTCGGCCCCACCGGTCTTGGCAGCGAAACGGCGTGCAGGCCAGGTTTTTGCGAAAGGACGCGGACAAAGATGGAACCCACTTTCAAGCCGGAGCCGTCGCAATCCGCCTGATTCGCGATATCGCAGTCCTGGAACATCACCACGCCAACCGTGGCTCCGTGAGGAAGGCGATGTCTTACCGTGATGGATGATGGGTTGGCGGCGCACCCCGCCAACAGCATCATCGTTGCCAACAGGGCGCGTGTACGCATGGTCATCGCCGACTCTCTCCAAGCCTTGAAGCTGCCATCGCTACGAAGCGAAAAAGGATACCAAACGGCAAACAAAAGAAGTCAGGGTGCACTTTTCGCAAAAAGTAACGCTGTGCTTTTATGACACCGCATGATGGCAACGGTCACCGGCAGCCAGACAGGGAGCCGGCCATGCCCCGATCGAGCTACCGCACGCACAGGACTGCGAGCCAATGAGCTTGTATGCTTGGTTCGCACGGCGCGGGGGCGCCGCTCACCAAGGAAGTGACATCATGGCAACACGATCCAGGGGGTTGTCAGCCGGCTTCGGCTGGCTGAATCGCGGCATCCGCGTAGGTTTTAACCATCCGAAACCACTCTTCGGTGGGGCGTTTTTTGTAATGCTGGCGGCTTTGGCACCATCGCTCATCTCGCTGCCCATGCAATTTTATGTACTGCACTCGGGCATATACCCCAATCCGATGCTCTTCGGTTGCATCGGGGTGATATCCATGTTGCTCGGCCTGCTTGTTTTGCCGATCTACGCAGGCTATCTGCAAGTGGTGGACGCGGCAGAACAAGGACTTCCCGCACGCGCGGGCGATGTCATCCGGCCTTATCGGGAGGGTAAAGCACTGCGACTGATCGGTTATGGCGTGCTGATGTTGGTGATCTATATCGCGCTATTCGCCGTGATCTTCGCCATGACAGGGGGCAGCATCTTCCACTGGTATGCACTGGCGCTCACTGCGCACGCCAATCACCTGCCGCCGCCAGCAGCCTTGCCCGACGGTTTCTGGAAGGTGATGTTGTTAGCCATACTGTTCGGCATTTTCCTGATGGGCTTTTATTCCATCGGCCTTGGCCAGGTGACGCTTCGCGACCGCAGCGTATTCGGCGCCATCGGCGATGGTGTCAGCGGCGCGCTGAAAAACGTGTTGCCGCTGATCATGCTTGCCATAGGCCTTGTGCTTATCTGGATTGCTGTGGGCCTTTGCTTTGGGATCGCCGCCCTGGTGATCGCCTTGATCAGCAAACTGTTCGGAGCGTGGCTGATGCTTGTGCTGTTCATTCCGCTCTATATCGCTTTAATGCTTATCGCCTTCTCGGCGATGTTCGGGGTGATGTATCACCTATGGCGTGATGTGTGTGGTGAGGACATCGTGACGGGACCGGCGGAAGCCGTCGCCTTTTGATGGGATAACAGAGTGTCAAGGGACGGGGCGGTTAAATATTTTTAATCGCCCCGTGCCTATCGCTACCGCCCACTCAATCTGGCCCTGTTACTGAAGATTTGGTTTGCATCAAGGTCGTGTCTTTGTCCACGTTGTTGATGCGGTTGTAGAGCTGCTGCAGGAAATGAAAATCGGCCGAGAACAGGTCTTCAATCACCTTCGTGTTAATCATGTCCAGCCTGCCCAGCCTCACCACGACGCGCGACAGCACAATAATCGCGAGGTAGCTTGGATTGGCCTGAACGCGATGATCCTTGAGCGGAAGAATTTCATCGCCCGCGGTAGCCAGACGCATGACACCGTCCCGATGCAGCGACCCTTCGGCGTCGCGATAGCCGATGGGGAGAGTGAATTCGACTTCTGTGCTAATTACGCCCATGACATTCCTTTGGCTATATGAGATGGAAGACCCGATAACGGTATCTGGTACCGCTGTCGGAAACACCTCTTATTTCAGATTCTTCAAAGGCCCAGGGGCGCTGTAAGTATTGCCGACGATGCCCGACGGCATCGCTTCCGAGCGCTCCAGCGTCAATGCGCGTGGCGGTGTTCCGTCCGCAAAAATACGCTTTCCTTTGCCGAGCAGGACAGGATTGACCAGCAGCACCACCTCATCCGCCAGCCCGTGCTCAATCAGCACCGACGTCAGCGTTGAACTTCCGGTGAGGATGATGTGCGGACCCTCCTTCGCCTTGATGGCACGAACGCTATCCACGACATCCGGTCCAATGCCCTCGAACGGCCCCCATGCCAGGCTCTCCGGCCTGTGGGTGACGACATACTTCGTCGCCGCATTCAGGCGGTCCGCCATCGGACTCTTTGGTGCATTCGGCCAGAAACTCGAAAACAGATCGTAGGTTCGGCGCCCGAGCAAGAGATCGCATCGCTCGCCGTACATCGCAATGACTTTCTCCAGCCCGGCAGGACTGCGATACGGCCCGGACCAGTCGCCGTAGGGGAAGTCGCTGTCACCCTGGCCGCTGGACGTTTCGATCACGCCGTCTAGCGAAATATGTTCGATGATCTTGAGCTTGCGCATGCTGAATCTCCCCTACTGGTTTGTGTCGTTGCATTAGCCGAGCTGGTTGCCCCGCTTCTCATGATGACGACGAACGGCGAGACCGGATTTCGACAGGTCGCTTATCCGTTTCGTCTTGGCTTGGCTGAACGAGTTTATCCATAAGGGGAAAGAGGAGATCAAAGAAAAGGGTCAGAGTCCATTTGCATCTTTAAAAAGCATTCCACACCTTTGTTCGCTTTTCCTGTTTAAACCTGAGCCCCGGGCTCCTAAACTTGCGTGGAATCGAACCTTGCGAAGAGGTGAGCGCCATGCTGAGCTGGCAAGTGGGCCGGGTGAAGATCACTCGCATTGTTGAGATGGATTTGCCAGTGCCCGCCGAGTGCCTACGGCAGGCCACGCCGACAGAACTGCGCAAGTTGACGTGGCTCTATCCGCACTTCGTCAGCGAGGACAGCAGCATCCTGAAGCTCAGCGTCCATGCCTTGCTGGTCGAGGCGCCGGGGCTGAAGCTGGTGGTTGATACCTGCATTGGTAACGACCGGCCACGCGAGATCACCGGCGGCGAGCCGTTGGCGACGCCGTTCCTGCAGCATCTTGGAGAGGTGGGCTGGTCGCGCGATGGCGTCGACGCCGTGGTGTGCACGCACCTGCATGTCGACCACGTCGGCTGGAACACGATGCTTGAAAACGGCAAGTGGGTGCCGACCTTCCCGAAAGCGCGCTACCTCATCGGTCGGCACGAGTACGAGTTCTGGCGCAGCTATGACGACGAAGAGCAGCAGGCCATGCTCAGCGATAGCATCAAGCCCATCTTCGATGCCGACCTCGTGCAACTGGTAGAGATGAACCATGTGATCTCGCCGGAGATCCGGCTCACGCCTTCCATCGGCCACACGCCGGGACACGTCAGCGTGATGATCGAATCCGAAGGTCAGCGCGCGGTCATCACCGGCGACATGACCCACCACCCCTGCCAGCTCGCGCACCCTGATTGGATGTTCGGCGACAACGACCCGGAAGCCGCCGTGCTCACCCGCTCGCGCCTCTTCGCCGAGTGGGCTGACCAACCTATTCTCGTCATTGGCACCCACTTCGCCGCACCCACGGCCGGTCACATCGTGCGCGAGGCTGCGGCGTTCCGATTTGTGGTGTAAGCAAGCCCTGCTCCCGACGTTGTGCACGCTAATTGACAACGAGATAGGACGAAGGGGGCGACGCACATACGAGCTAAGTGCGCGAGATAAGCGAGCCTCTCTACGTAGGTCGAGATAAAACTCCGGCGATGCGTTGACCTAGACCAACCGGGGAACCAGGCGGCAATGTTTGCCTACCGATGCGGACCGCTTGCAATACACGTCGACAATGGCAACCGTGTTCCTAACGGCGTCGGTCAGCACGAACCGTTTCGCCACACCGGGTCCGGTCGAGTTGTCGATAGCCACAGCGACGAACGGCTGCATGGCCATACCTTGCTTCCGCAGCGCTTCCGATCCCTCGGCCGCCCGCTCCGCTTGTACATACTGTCGATGCGTGTTGCCGACAAAGGCTGCTAATCCGTAGCCCGTGGGCAAGTTGACGAGATAGGTCTCGTATTGGCCCTCTGGTGCGGTGACTGTGAAATTTGGCAAATTGATAGCTTGGGTCTCGTTCTGTGCGACGCTGACGCTGCCGGCACAAGCAAGACCAAGCGTGATGGTCGAGGCAATGATCAGGCGTTTCATAAAGGACTCCACATAGACGGCTATGTCCGGTGGCGAATTGTGAGATGGGCCAAAGAAACAAAACGAGACAAAAAGCGAAACAAAACCGGCAAGCTTCGTTAAACACGCATAACGACCGCTATCCGCTTTCGGAACGTCGATTTCGATGCGCGTCATTCGTCGAGCTTGTGTGGTGTTCGTTGCGATACCGATTCTATTTTCGCCTGCGTTAAACCTGGGCCGTGGGTTCTTAAACGTTCGTCGGTTCAAGCCTTGCGAAGAAGCGAGCGCGATACTGAGTTGGCCCATGGGGAAAGCCACGACCATTACTGTCATGACTTATGGCCTAGATGCCGGGTAGATCAGGGAAAACCGGATCTCGAATCACTAACCGGAATTTATCGGCAAGGTCGCAAAGAGAAAGAAAAAAGACGTGGATCGTGCTGGCATCAGGCAAACCATTACGACTTTCACGGGAATCGGCCGCCCCCTCTCTGCTAATTTAAACCTATCGTCGCCGTCGGCCATCCAAGGACCGGAGTGCCCGCTTTGACGTTGGAGCGACGAATTCAGGAGTTGCTGAAAGAGACGCCGCAGTCAACAAGAAAGGCGAGTACATCGGCAGCCACGCTCCCCAACGTGCTGCTTTGACATCGATCATCGAATCCATCACCGCGCGAGCGGATGAGTGGTTTTGCGCGCCCGAATCCCCACACCCACGAGCACAAACATGAAAATCATTCAAAAATCCGAAACCCATCGTCAGCAGAAACATGGATACCGCTTCGCGTCCAAGCTCATGTCGACCCTTGCCGTCGGTACATTGGCCGCCATGACATTCAGCGCGGTTCATGCGCAGGCCACCGACTCCAAAATCGTCGGCAAGGCGCCCACCGATGGCACCATTGTCGTGCACAGCGATATGGGTATGACCCGTCACGGCACCGCCAACAGCAAAGGTCGCTACACCATCCCTTCGCTGCGGCCAGGAACCTACGTCGTATCACTGGAAAAGAATGGCAAGACGCTTGCGAGCCTTCCTGGTGTTCCGCTCTTCGTAGGCGTTTCATCCGAAGTGGACTTTGCGTGCGACAACGATCAGTGCTCGGCATCGCTTGCTCGCTGACGACACACATGACAGAACCAGGGCAAGAAGGCCCGTCGAAAGACGTGCCTTCTTGAAATGGGATCAGAGCCTGAGATTTTCCTATGGTTTTCGCTCGCTAACCCAGAGATATCCAGGGGGCGCATCCATCCCATATCGAAGCGAGTCGTCGGCATGACGATTCGCTCTGAAACAGCCATGTCGTGAACTTCGGTTTCCCTAGCGGGCGACGACAAAAAAACGAGTGGATACCTCGGGACCGATCTCTTATTTGAGATCAGCATTTGCAAGGTCGACTCGCTGCCGCTAACGCTCGGATAGAGCGGTGGTCTCGTGAGCCGCCATCCGCCGGATGCTCTGCGGCGGATGGCCAAATACGCGTACGAAGGCACGCCGCATGCGCTCGGGATCGGAGAAGCCTATGTCACGGGCAATGACTTCGATGGGTTCTACCCCGCGCTCGACTCTTTGCCGCGCCACTTCCACACGTAGACGCTCCACGGCTTTTGCCGGGGTTTCTCCCGTTTCAGCGAGAAACGCGCGGCCAAACTGCCGCGGGCTTAAACAGGCCACCGAGGCGAGATGTTCGGTGGATAGCGGCTCGTCCAAATGTTCGCGCATGTAGGTGAGCACGTCCCGCATTCTGTCTGACTCCGGTTCCATGTCGGCCATGGCCGAAAATTGCGATTGCCCGCCAGGACGACGGTGGTAGACCACCAGCATTTGCGCCACGGCACGCGAGGATGCGTTGCCAATGTCCTCTTCGATCATCGCCAGCGCCAAATCAATACCCGCCGTAACGCCGGCAGACGTCCAGATACCTCGGTCCTTGGTAAAAATGCGGTTGGGTTCGACCTTGATCTCCGGAAACTGACGCTGCAGCCGCAAGGTGTATTTCCAATGCGTCGTGGCACGCCGGCCATCGAGCAGCCCCGCCGCAGCAAGCAAGAAGGCGCCGGTGCACACGCTTGCGATACGTCGCGTCCCTTTCGCTGCGATCCTGATCAGCTGTTTCGACATGCTCGGCATATCAGATGGATCGGCCGATACGCTGCCACCGGAAACGATGAAGGTGTCGTAGGGGGTGGACCGGATCTTTTGTGTCATCACCTCGAGCCCCGACGAGCTCACCACGCCGCCGCCGGTCAGCGACACCACGTGACAGCGATACGGATCGTCGGCACAGATCCTTCTCGCCGTGTCGAAGGCGGCCAGCGGCCCGCTGAGATCCTGTATCTGGAAGCCAGGAAAGACGAGCAAGGCGATGTCGCGCGTGACGCTACGTTTGCTCGCTACGCGTTTCTTCATGATGACTGCTCTTGATCCGTTGCTACCGGCCGTTGCACCCGCCAGAACGGCCGTGGGCGCTCGTGGAGCGGATGATGCACCCGAACGCGTTTGACGGAAAGGACGCCAATCCCTCGAAAAGCGTCATCAGACCCGTAACGACCAAAAATGAGGGAAGTTTGTCCTTTCGGCCTGCCACGGGCCTGGCGAAAATCTCATGGCCGCTCGAATGCATGGGAGAGCCAACCATGCTGGCCTGCCCTCCATCCACGCCACCCTATCCAAGCCGCTCGCGCCATGAAAGTCGCTGAAAAACACTCACCACCGGCATCCACGAAGGATAGGGCGATGACCGCCACGGTTTCCGCGCCGCGTTCAAACGCTACCGTACTTGCCATCGCCCAGGGACTTTTCACCGCCGCCGTCGCCATCGATCTCACGTTGACGGGGCTTACCGGTTACCAGCTTGCACCCGACAAATCGCTGGCCACCCTGCCCTTTGCCATGATTACCGTCGCCGGCGCCATCGCGACCCTGTTCGCCTCGCTCTTGATGCAGCGTATCGGCCGGTGTTGGGGTTTCGTCACCGGCGCCTCGCTTTGCGCGGTCGGCGGCGCGATTTCTGTCTGGTCGGTTTTCCACGGCGACTTCTGGCTGTTCTGCCTGGGCACGGCGGCGGTGGGTGTTTTCCAGGCGTTCGCTCAGTACTACCGGCTTGCCGCTGCCGACTCCGTCGATCCTCCGCACAAGGCACGGGTTATATCGATGGTGCTCGCGGGTGGCGTGATGGCTGCGGTACTGGGCCCCGCCTTGGCGGCATGGAGCAAGCATCTGTTTTCGACGCTGTTCGCCGGCTCCTACCTGATGGTGAGCGTGCTGGGCGTTGCTTCGGCCTTGCTGCTCGCGGTGAGATACCGCGATACAGAACCTCACGGCGGCTTGCCGCATGCGGCCGAACCGCCAGCGCGACGCCTGCGAACCGTTTTCCGCCAGCCGATCTCGCTGGCCGCACTCGCCAACAACGTCATCGGTGGCGTGGTGATGATGTTCGTCATGACGGCAGCGCCCCTGGCGGCCGTGCAAAGCCATCACAGCATCGATGACGGCGCCCATATCATCCAATGGCATCTGGTAGGCATGTATGCCCCTTCGTTCTTCGCCGGCCGGTTGATCCAACGTTGCGGCATGCCCTTCGTGCTGTTTACGGGTATCGCACTCAGCGCCTTGTGCGGTGTGATCGCAGCGCTTTCGACCAGCTTGACGGCTTTCTACCTCGCCCTGCTCTGCCTAGGCGTTGGCTGGAACTTTATGTTCGTGGGCGGCACCGCGCTGCTCGCGTCATCCCACTTTTCTGCCGAGCGCGCCAGGGTGCAAGGCATGGCGGAGATGATCCGTTATGGGCTGACAGCGATAGCGACGCTCGGTGCCGGCCCCATGCTGGAACGCTTCGGATGGGTGAACCTCAACAGGCTCATCTTTCCGCTGCTGGCCATCGCGACGGTGATGACTGTGGCGTGGGTAAGAGCCGACCGCGCGGAGAAAGCGCGTGGCTCGAACGCGGCGATGGCACGGTGAAAACGATGACTACGCCAGACACAACCGATGCGAAGCGTCATGCAGACCGCGCCATGGTCTTATCCGTGGCGCGAAGCATCGATCCGAATGACGAGCAAGTCATCCAGTGGTTCAACGAAGACATCATTGCCGAATTTGGACATAGAACCGCGAAGCAAATGGTGCAAGAAGGTTGCACCGCGAGCCTGCTCGCCATGATGTATGCAATAAGGGATGGGTTGAGAGGCGTGTAGATTTAGTGGGTGGGGGCGTGTTTGCGACATAGCGCTTTAATCGGCATGTCCTTGCGTGCTTCGTGCTGGGAGCCGACGATCTGTTTGCTTTTTTACGTCCAATCTCCTTCAGTTGGAGATTGGTTCCCAAATCGTTGCGCTACTCAAAATCGAAGGGCATCAGTCCAAGCCTGTAACGGACTACAAAGGGAACGACTCATTAAGCGTTCCTCTTTAATTACCTTCGAGGCGCAGAAAAAAAGCCAGCGATAATTAGCGTACTTCAACTACGTCGGCCCCTTCTTCGTTTCATTTACCGCTCACGCTCCTATCCCTCCTTCTCACGTACCGACGCCTCTGCCAGGACAGTCTCATACAGATCGAGGTGACTTTTCGTTCGAACCGCCCACCATGAAACGGCGTAGAAGATCATCAGCGCCCACAGAAGAACAGTACCAAGTACGTGAACATGCCCGGTAAGTGTCTTCCAATCACTGAATGACCAATCCTTGAATTGCAGATACATCGCTGCCAGCAACGGCAAGATGCCAAATTTCTCAAACCCGCCACTGATCAGGCCAGCGCGATAGGTCAACCTACTCTTTCGGTCGCGGACATACCGCAGATGCGTGTCAATGACAGAAGGCGGATAGCGCCGCAAGGCGTCAACGATAACGTTGTACTGCACCAACTGCTTGTCCAGATTTTCCGCAAAATCTTTATGCTGATGCTGGAAGAAACGCCAGGCTCGCCGGCAAGCGACCAACAAGGCCACAGCAAGACATAGCAACTCTAGAGACAAACCCACTTGCAGTGCGCGCAGACCAAACTGATTGCGGAACAGCAGCACACTCACAACGCCTAAGGCGCCGAAAAAAAACGCGCCAGTAAAGGCATAACGCTCCAGCTTGGTCGCTGCGGGTTCGTCATCAACGTGGGCGTACTGGTCGAGACACGACTCTAACCATATAAAGCTAAACGTCTCAGGCGCCAGCGGGATTTCCTCTGCTGCCGGTTCCTTCGCCACGTCCGAAACTACACTCGACATCTGTTCCATGGGCGCCCCTGTTCCTTTCGCCGATGCGATAGCCGAATGGTGAGATGCCACATGAAAGTCGTCAAGCCGGCTTGAAGGCGCACGTAGCGAAACTAGAACAAGAAGGCCCGTCGAAAGATGGGCCTTGCGGAAATACTGCATAACAAACCGCCCTGCTGCATCACCCAATAGTTCTCGACACCCTAGAAAGACGGGCTCTGAGTACTGGGGATCATTGAACACAGATACTGCGTGACTACGATTACACCGAGGCAGAGGGCGTTAAGCGCTGGACAGACGTCGCCTGACGACTTCAACCCAGGCGGGGCACCGGCTTTCACGCACCGTTGCGTCGATCGATCCGCGGCATGCGTTCCGGTCGGTCAAACGACTCGTCTCGGCGCGAAGGAATCTGCCAGCGCTATCGAAATAGATGTAAGTGCCCTGGCTTTTCGGGTTGGCTACGTCGTCTCTTGGGACGAAATAGAAATAAAGGAGGCGTTCGGAGCCGTCGGGCATCCTCTCGCGTTCCTGCGGCACGCCCAAAGCGGCGATGGCCTGGTTGATCGTTGTTTGGTGCGGGATGAACTCGTCGATCTTATCAGCGTTGTAAGGCGCGCCAACGTGAACCGAACACGCGGTAAGCAGAAACACCAAGAGCAGAATGACAGTGCGCTTAAATCCGGGCTGCACTTTCTCAGTTCCATTTGGGAGTTATCCGATTTACGCGGCTGAGAGATGAGCACTGCCCGCGCGACTTGCTTTCCTCGACCTTCGCCGGGACCGTGCAAGCGTACACCAAAAAGGTATGTATACCTGAATAAGGGATAAGTAAAGACGGCCGTTACGTTCCCGTCATGCCAAAACCCAAACCCAAACCGACTTCAACCCACCGCCCAGAGCACCTTGTGCTGACTCAGCTGTTGAGGGAGCTACGACTGGCTGCGGGGCTGAAGCAAACTGAGGCCGCCGAAGCCCTAGGGATCGCGCAGACTGGAATTTCAGATATCGAGACCAGCGACAGGGGGCTGGATCTGCTCGTCGTCCGCGACCTCGTACAAATCTATGGGGCAGATTGGCTTAAATTTATAGCGGAGCTAGAGCGCAGACTCGCGACCGCACCGCAGCCAGCGGGTGCATTAATCCGAAAAACTCCGAGCAAGAAATCGAAATAGCGGGAGAGTTCGCAGTCTCTCCGATATTAGTAAGCAAGCTTAGCCATTAGGCTCCATCACGTAGCGTGGTTGGCATGGTCAAGAAACCAACGACACCCAAACCCAAACCCACCTCCGTCCACCGCCCGGAACATCGAGTCGTCGCCCAGCTTTTGCGGGAGCTGCGATTGGCATCAGGTTTGACACAGGCACAGGCCGCCGCCGCTGTGGGAATTACGCAGGCAGGAGTGTCCGAAATGGAAAACGGAGCCAGGGGACTCGATCTACTGGTCGTTCGGGACCTAGTGAATATCTACGGCGCGGATTGGCCGGCAGTGATTGTCGAGCTGGATCATCGAATAGCTGCCGGTATGACACCCGCAAAAGCACTGCTGAAATCCAAATCGAAGTAATAAAATTAGATCAAGCCAAAACCTACTACCCGCAACTACTGCTTGAAACAAGATCAGAGGCGCATCTGTAAAAGTTCTTTGATCAGTTTCTGTTTTTACTATCCTATCTCCCGCAGACCTCTCTATAGAAAGAGCACTTATGCGACGGCCAAACCATCTCTCTGCATTTGATTGGGAATGGTCTGATGAACTTCCTATCGAATCGGCCCGTGATCAGGCGCTACTAAACCGAAAAACTTCTACGCGCGCGCTCGCGAAGATGTCTGAGGCACACACATTTATCCATTTTGCGTTATGGAACGTATTGCCCGACGGGCATCCAGTCGGTGACTTGTGGATGGAAACAACGACAGATGTCGGAGCAACTATTTACCTTGCTTACGGTGGATATTTTCGCCAAGCACTGGCAGTTCTTCGCTTATGGCTTGAGTTATCCGTAAACGGGGTTTACTTCGCGCAGCACTACTCTCAACCCACTAGCCGGTACAGACAGTGGCGCGCTGGTGAGCGACTTGCACCAACTGACATGAAAAAAATTGCCCACTCCTTATCCACCTACCTGCCTGGCGATGCCAAAGCGAACGCCGATGCCATCCAACAGAAGCTTGAGCCGCTCTACGTAAGCCTCTGTCACCACGTACATGGACAAGGACTGGATGTCTATGATCTTCAGAGTTGAAGGGACAATGTACCCCGCTTTCTCGAAAAGAGTTACGATTTATGGTGCGAGACCGTGTTTAAAGTACTCGACGCGACAAGTTACCTATACCGCCTCTTTTACGCAAAAGAATTGAGTACGTATCTAAATAACTCAAAATCAGAGCGGCTTGAGGCTATTTTTCACGGCAAAGTGCTTGAACCCCACGCGCCGGAATTCACTCGATTCGTACTTGAAGCGTCAAACCTAGCCCAAAGTGGGCCGCAATAAGAAAAAGAAAAATGGGGAGGAATGCATTTCCACTGTGAAAAAGCACCCTGCCCCCTTTTGCATAAGTCAAACCTGTTTCATCGCTCCATACGTACTGAAAGCGTTGTAGCCAACCCAGCCGTACGTCGCTTGTGCCGTGATGCCACACTTGGAAAACGCCACCCGTAATGCCACCCCAATCCGAAGGAATTCGCATGGCAATGCCAACTTCCGTAAACAACCAGATTACCGATGCAGTGACACAGACCAAGGTGCAAAACCCAGACAACGCACCCATTACCGCCATCGCCATCCTCTATGGCGCCATCGCACACGCCCTGGGCATCGCCGTGGAGAACGCGGCCAACAACCAGCAACAAATCGCCGTGACGGCGCAGGCTGCGACCAACCAACAGGTCATGTTGCTGTTGTCAGCCGGCCTGCCACTCGACAAAGCATCACCCGATGGAGAAAAGGTATCGGCCCTGTTGCAGGTTCCGGCCACGATGGCGGCACCCGAAGCAATCGCAAACACCATCGAACAAGCCGTGACATCGGCGAGCAAACCTGGGCTCGATCAGGCCGGCCCGTGGTCCGAGGCCGTACGCGAGATCATGCACGCCGCGGCGTCTGGGCTGCACGATTTGCAGAAGGTGATGCAGCAAGCCAACACGATGGTCGCAAAACAAGCCGCCACGACGGCGGTGTGGATCAACATGATCAAGGACCCCGACCACTTGGAGCAATACCAAAAAATGCTGGCGTTGATCCAATAGCACTGATGCGAACAGGCGAGCCCGTTTGCGCGCTAACACGCTTCCAAAAAAAGGGCCGGAGAGTAGTCAACGTAGCTCAACTACTCCCGCCCCTTTAGCTGTTCAGTTTCCACCGATAGCCTTAGTATCGCCACTGTTCGTCACTATTCCACTGCTTGCGTTATCCGGTCCAGATCCGATGTTGCTGGACAAAAAAGTAAGCATACGCGTGTAAAAATCCAGCTGATTGGCCGGGTCTGCAAGTCCGTGCCCTTCCCAGTCATAGCTTACGAATTGCGGCGGATGACCTGCCTTTTCCAGCGCTGACCGCATCGCCTCGGCATACTGGATGGGTACGCGGTCATCCTGCTTCCCGTGCACGAGCAGAACGGGAACCGTGATGTCGGTAGCATGTGAAATGGGTGAGTCGGCAACCAACGCTGCCTTGTCCAGGCCGAGCACTGTATTGAGATAATACATACCGTAATCGCTGCGATGGATATCACCCCAGCGGTAGAGCTTGCTCAAGTCGTAAGGGCCTGCCAATCCGATTGCGCAACGATACAGATTGGGTTCGCGTGCGACGCTCATCAACGCAGCGTAAGCGCCGTAACTCCCGCCGTAAATACAAATGCGTTTAGGGTCCGCTATGCCCTGCGCGATGGCCCAGCGCGTAGTATCGGTGATGTCATCCACCATGGCTCGACCCCACTGACGGTAGCCATATCGCATGAAGCGTTGACCAAAATTCGCCGAACCTCGAAAGTTCACATGCACCACGCTGTATCCATGCGCGGCCAGGAACTGCGTTTCACCGTCGAATGTCCAATCGTCTGCGACGAAATAAGGGCCGCCGTGAACAATCACTACCGTCGGCGCCGGGCCCGTTGTTCCCCGGGCTCGCGAAAAAAAGCCATGCAAAGGCAGCCCATCTCTTGCCCTCAATTCGAAAGGCACCATCGCGGCCATCGCGGTGGCGTCCAGCCACGGTCGTGAATGAAATAAGAGCGTGGCCTTTTTGTTTACTCGATCCAACAGATACCACGAGCCATCATCGCGATCACTGTGCGTATACACAACGAACGTCGAACCATCTGCGGCACGGCTTACTACATCGACCACCGTATTAGGAAAGGCCTTTACCAGCGCGCGATGCCACTTGGCGTCTTCAGAATTCGAGACCCAATAACGTGCTTGCGGAACACCGGGACCAAACCAGGCACCAATCGGCTCCTTACCGTCCATGGAAAAGATAATGCTAAGCGGATCGGAGACCTGATCACTCAGCAATTCGGTTCGCTTGCCGCTGGCAAAATCATAGCTCTCAATGACATCTGGGCCGGCAGCGCGCTCGCTCTGTAGAAAGGCCGTTTTGTTATCAGCGGAAATGCCCAGTGGAATCACATCGACATGCGTGACGTCGCTGTCATTAATCGAGGACCATTGTCCGCTGTCGTTACGAACGTATAGCTGATTTCGCGCGGTTTTGCTCCAGGCCCAAGCGATTCGCAGTTTCCCGGTGTGGTCGACCATCATCCACGCATCGCCAACGGGCGCAGCGCCGAGCTCCTCGCCTTTATTCGACAAGTGATCGATGTCATACCGTTTCACACTGAAGCGGCATTCGCCGTCTATGAAGTCTTTGCATTCGCGGACCAGAAAATGATGTTCATCGCCGCTTACCGTGCCGAAAAAGTTGGAAGCCAACGTTTGCGGATGCTTCGCGTGAATATCCACCAGATAAATCCACGGATCGGTGATTGGCTGGTGATATCTCTCCGAAGCACGATTGGCCGAGATCACCAGATGATCGGAACCCAGCCAAGAAAGAGCGTCGATCTCTCCGCGACTGCCCGGGCCGATTTGCGCAACCACTTGCATGTCTGAGCGCCGTAACACGGTGACCTGCGTACTTTCATCCTCCCGGTGCACAATCGCCAGGAGCGCCCCATCCGGCGAAATCTTCACGTTTTCGTATTCGACACGCTGGAAAAAATCCATGGTTTTTGGCGCACCATCGGCCATACAGACAAACGCCGCCGAGACCAGTAAACAAACCAGCCAAAAACGTTTCATCGTGCATCCCCTTGATGCCCCGAGCTCCCAAGCTTCAGATTATATAGTTAGAAAAATTAACGCCACTGCCGGAGCATGCCGTAGCTCACACAACCTCGCACTTACCTTCGAGGCAACCACTTTCTGAAAGATATCTGCTGTGAAGGTCAGCGGGGCGAAAGTCGTTCGTTTCATGGGTGCAAGCTGCAATCAAGGACCATTGCTTTTTTAGTCTTCAGGTCTAGCAATGGAGCCTTGCTGTCTTCAACAATCAACCCATCTCAAAGTTCGGACTAACGCTGAAGAAGGCGCTACAAATTAGAAATAAAAAAGCCCGCCAAGTAGGAAGCGGGCTTTCTTCGATAGGCTGGGATCGGATGTCACATATTCCGCCGATACTCCCCACCAACATCATAAAGGGCATGAGAAATCTGCCCCAACGAGTTGTACTTCACCGCCTCCATCAACTGCTCGAACACGTTCTTCCGCTCGCGCGCGGTGTTCTGTAGCGTCTTGAGGCTTTCCGGCGCCAGCCCGTTACGGACTTTGCCGAACGCCTGTACGTTTTCGATCTGCTGACCTTTCTCTTCTTCTGTCGAACGGATGAGTTCGATCTCGGTGGCGATTTCGCCGCCGTGGTCTTTGGGCAGGAAGGTGTTGACGCCGATGAGCGGCAGGCTGCCGTCGTGTTTTTTCTGTTCGTAGTACATCGATTCTTCTTGAATCTTGCCGCGCTGGTACATGGTGTCCATGGCGCCGAGTACGCCGCCGCGTTCGCTGATGGCTTCGAATTCTTTGTAGACGGCTTCTTCCACCAGGTCGGTGAGGGTTTCCACGATGTGGCTGCCCTGCCAGGGGTTTTCGTTGAAGTTGAGGCCGAGTTCTTTGTTGATGATCATCTGGATGGCGACGGCGCGGCGCACGCTTTCTTCGGTAGGCGTGGTGATGGCTTCGTCGTAGGCGTTGGTGTGCAGGCTGTTGCAGTTGTCGAACAGGGCGTACAGCGCTTGCAGGGTGGTGCGGATGTCGTTGAACTGGATTTCCTGCGCGTGCAGGGAGCGGCCGGAGGTTTGGATGTGGTACTTCATCATCTGGCTGCGTGCGCTGGCGCCGTAGCGTTCGCGCATGGCGCGTGCCCAGATGCGGCGGGCGACACGGCCGATGACGGTGTATTCCGGGTCCATGCCGTTTGAGAAGAAGAAGCTGAGGTTGGGCGCGAAGTCGTCGATGTGCATGCCGCGCGCGAGGTAATACTCAACAATCGTAAAACCATTGCTGAGGGTGAAGGCGAGCTGGCTGATCGGGTTGGCGCCGGCTTCGGCGATGTGGTAACCGGAGATGGAAACCGAATAGAAGTTGCGCACTTTGTGGTCGACAAAGTATTGCTGGATGTCGCCCATCATGCGCAGCGCGAATTCGGTACTGAAGATACAGGTGTTTTGCGCCTGGTCTTCTTTGAGGATGTCGGCTTGCACGGTGCCGCGCACGGTTTGCAGGGTTTCTTCTTTGATGCGTGCGTAGGTGTCGGCATCGACCATTTGATCGCCGGTAACGCCGAGCAGGGAGAGACCCAGGCCTTCGTTACCCTTGGGCAGGTCACCGGCATACACGGGACGCTGCTGGCCGGCAAAGAGTTCGGCCATGTGCATCTGCGCCTTGGCCCAGCGATCGGGATCGGCCTTGAGGTATTTCTCTACGTTCTGGTCGATGGCGGTGTTCATGAACATCGCAAGGATGATCGGCGCGGGGCCGTTGATGGTCATGGAGACGGAGCTGGTCGGCGCGCTGAGATCGAAGCCGGAGTACAGCTTCTTCATGTCATCGAGCGTGGCGATGTTGACGCCGGAGTTGCCGATCTTGCCGTAGATATCCGGACGCGGCGCGGGATCTTCGCCGTAGAGCGTGACGGAGTCGAAGGCGGTGGACAGGCGCGTGGCGGCGCCGCCCTGGCTCAGATAATGGAAGCGGCGGTTGGTCCGCTCGGGCGTGCCTTCGCCGGCGAACATGCGGGTGGGATCTTCCCCGGTGCGGCGATAGGGATACACGCCACCGGTATACGGATAGTGGCCCGGCAGGTTTTCGCGCATGAGGAAGTGCAGCTGATCGCCCCAGTTTTTGGTCTTGGGCGGCGCGACTTTGGGGATTTTTTGGTGGCTGAGCGATACGCGGTAGTTCTCGACGCGGATCACTTTGTCGCGCACTTTGTATTCGTTGACGTCGTCGGTGACGGCTTTGTAGCGCGCGGGCCAGTCACGCAGCAGATGCACGGCTTCGTGGCTGAGTTCGCGCAGGGCGGCGTTGTAGCGTTGGCGCAGCACGAGCAGGCTGCGATCTGCTTCGGGGTCGTGCAAGGCGTCGTGATCGAAACGTTCCAGTTCGCGCGGCAGCTTGTCGTCGCCGAGGTCTTTCAGCGATTCGTAGTAATGCTGCGCTTTGCTGGCGAATTCGGCTTCGCGTTCGATCTGCGTGTTGATGCCGCGACCTTGCTCGGCGATTTCCGCGAGGTAACGCACGCGTGCACCGGGGATGAGCACGGTGGCGCGTGGTTCTTTGAGGGTGGTGTCGAGGTTGGGCTTGAAATCGCAGTGGGTGGAAAGAGCGACCCCACCCTGCCCGCCCCTGCTTGCAGGGGCGGGTTCCAAATGCAGTTTTTCGCGCAGCAGGCGGCAGAGGTTGGTGAACATCCAGGTGACGCCTGGATCGTTGAACTGGCTGGCGATGGTGGGATACACCGGCACGTCTTCGTCTTTCAGGGTGAAGGCGGTGCGGTTGCGCTTCCATTGTTTGCGCACGTCGCGCAGCGCGTCTTCGGCGCCACGCTTGTCGAATTTGTTGAGCACAACCAGTTCGGCGAAATCGAGCATGTCGATTTTTTCGAGCTGGCTGGCGGCGCCGTAGTCGCTGGTCATGACGTAGACGGGGAAGTCGACCAGGTCGACGATTTCCGAATCGCTTTGGCCGATGCCGGCGGTTTCCACGATCACCAGGTCATAGGGCTGCGCTTTGAGGAAGTGGATGCAGTCGTGCAGCACTTCGTTGGTGGCGGCGTTCTGGCGGCGCGTAGCCATGGAGCGCATGTAGACGCGATGACTGCGCAGCGCATTCATGCGGATGCGGTCGCCGAGCAAGGCGCCACCGCTGCGGCGGCGGGTGGGATCGACCGCGAGCACGGCGATGCGCATGCCGGGGAAGGCGTGCAGGAAGCGCAGCAGCAGTTCATCTACCACGGAGGATTTGCCGGCGCCGCCGGTGCCAGTTATGCCGAGCACGGGCGTGTGTTTGCCGGCGAGCGACCACTCTTTGCGCAGGCGTGCGAGTTCGGCGTCGCCAAGCTTGCCTTCCTCGATGGCGGAGAGCATGTGGCCGATGCTGATTTCGTCGTCGATGTCGATCTTCACCGGCACGGTGGGATCGTCCTGCTCGCGCTTGGCGGCGGCGTTGCCAGCACGCAGCATGACGTCTTCGATCATCTCGGTGAGGCCGAGCTTCATGCCGTCGTTGGGGTGGTAGATGCGCTCCACGCCGTAGGCTTGCAGCTCTTTGATTTCTTCCGGCGTGATGGTGCCGCCACCGCCGCCGAAGACGCGGACGTGCGCCGCGCCCCGCTCTTTGAGCATGTCCACCATGTATTTGAAGTATTCGACGTGGCCGCCCTGGTAGGAGGACAGCGCAATGGCGTCGGCATCCTCTTGCAGCGCAGCACGAACGACGTCTTCTACCGAGCGGTTATGCCCGAGGTGGATGACTTCCGCTCCCTGCGATTGAATGATGCGGCGCATGATATTGATCGCGGCGTCGTGTCCGTCGAACAGACTGGCGGCGGTAACGAAGCGCAGCGGGCTGGTTTCAGCCTGCGCGGCACTGGCAGGGACGTGCTTAGCGGGGGAACTCATGGGGACTCCGAGAACGTATGTTCCAACTGCAACCATTCTAGTGGGGTTGCCGGTTAAACGCTCGGAAGCGGGTGCGAAGGCACGCAGGAGTGCACTTGCGTTGGCGTGTTGGGCCGGCGGCGCGTACCGAGTGAACGGCTTGTCATCGGGCGGCAAAATTTTTCTGGTGGTTCATCGCTGTGAATCGCTGCCCAGGTGAAGACCGAAGCGCAGAGGCTTTTGCGGAAGTCGCACGTCGCTGGGCCCGGCTTTCGCCGGGGCGACGGATGCGTGGATGTGTTCGCCATAGCCATGCACTTGCGTTTGATGACGATGACGCATGCGGCTTGCAAGCGTTACGGCAGGTTTGAGTGCGGTGATGTCAGGCCAAACCGAATGGCAGGTTCGGCGAGGCGACGATGCGATCGCCGACGCTTTCGCCGCGCAGAAACGCCATGGTGGCTTCGATCACTTGAGGCGCATCCAATACCCGGTGATGACCCAGCCCTTGGGTGGTGAGCAAACGTGCGCCATGCCAATAACGTGCATAACGCTCGCCCTCTTCCCATGGCACTTCGCGATCATCGAGATCGTGCACGACCAAACCATTCTGCCCCAATGCAGGCAGATGGCGATGCACTTGCAGTTCGCGCGCGTGTATGCCGGTGCGGCGTTCGTACCAGGCAAGAAACGGTTCGCGCAGATGGGTGCCCAGGTGTACGAAGCGCATGAAGCGGCGCGCGGCGGCTTCGATATCCGCGGCGGGCGCGATCAGTACCAGGCGTTCCGCGTGCCAGCGTTCGTCTTGCGCCAGTGCGAGTGCAGCGCCGCCCATGGAGTGACCGATGGCAAGCGCGGCATTACCGAAGTGTTTGCCGATGGCGCGAACCGTGGCGATGAAATCCGGCAAGGTGCAGAGGCCACCGCTGCTCGCGCCGTGGCCGGGTTGATCGAACGCGACAACAGCAAAGCCGCGTTCACGCAATGCCGCAATCCAGGGCAGATAACGCAGGCCAAAGCTGGACCAGCCGTGCACCAGCAACGCATAGGGCTGCGTGAATGGATTGCCCCATACATAGGTGGCGATGGATTCGCCGTTGATATCGAGTTCGCCGCGCTGCATGGCTTCATCTGGCTTGGCCGTGCGCGCACGCGTGCGACTGCTGGCAAATGGCGTGGCGAACAGACGCGCTGCGCGATCCACGGTGTGTACTGGCGCGAGACGTCCGCCCACGGCGAAACCCAGGCGCGTGATGCCCAACTTCAGAGCGCGACGCGATGCATGACGAGGGGAATGCGCGGTGGGGGATGTCATGGCGTGCTCCGGCAATTCAAGATTGATAGCTGGCAAACAATCGATCGAGGGCAGCCCATGTGCGTTGGCTGGCTTCGTCGAAACCGAATAAGCCGGCGTCGTGATGCAGGCCGAGCATCAAGGCGTAGATTTCGAACGCGAGTTGTTCGGCATCGGTATCCGCACGCACATCGCCGACTTCGATCGCCATGCGGACGGCACGCGCCAATTCATTGCGCCAGCCGGATTGCTGCTCTTTGACACGCTGGCGAAGCGGGCCTTCTTCGCGGCCGTCGTATTCCACCACCGCGCTGATCAGCACGCAGCCGCTTTGATAGATGCGCGACCACTCGAACCAGGAGGCCAGCATCGCGCGCAACCGCTTCAAGCCACGCGGCTGCTTCACTGCATCGCGCATGACGAAGTCGACGAAGCGCTTGGTGGCGACGTCGAGCAAGGCCAGTTGCAGATCTTCGCGAGAACCGAAATGCGCGAATACGCCGCTCTTGGACATCCCCACACCAAGCGCGAGTGCGCCGATGGAGAGCCCTTCCAGGCCATCGTGGCGGGCCAGCTCATAGGCCCGCTCGAGGATCAGTTCGCGCGTGGCCGCGCCTTTGCCGGGGATGAGGGAGGCATTCATGGCGCCAAAATAGCACGACCGTTCGTTTTATTCCACGGCCAAGGGCGTGGCCTGCTGGTCGCAATATATTTGGCTGCTTCCTGAACAACCGAAAGCAATCACGTCAACAGCCCCGATAGAGCTTGCGTTTTTTGCCCCGTCAGCCGCTCGATGGCGGCTGCCTCAACCGGAGAGAACACCATGATCAGCTTGACCCGCAAATTGGCCCTTGTGGCTGGCATTGGCCTTGCGCTGGCCAGTGTGAGTTACACCCCGCCGGCTTCCGCGCAGGTGGTGGTTGGCGTAGGTGTCGGCGTTCCCCCGCCCAGGCCGCGCTATGAAGTTATTCCGCCGCCGCGCCCTGGCTGGGTTTGGACCCCGGGCTATTGGCGCTGGGAGCCGCGCTGGCATCGCCATGTCTGGGTAAGCGGCGCATGGGTACGGGCACGGCCTGGCTACCACTGGCATCCGGGCAGGTGGGTGCAGCGCGGACCGAACTGGTACTGGCGCGACGGCCACTGGGGCCGCTGATTACCGCAATTATCTGCGCCCCGCGCGACATACCGGGGCGCAGGCTTGCCGCAAGGGTCGCTGGCTAGACTGCACGCTCACTGGCCGGACCGATCGATGTTCCGGTTTTCATCCTTCATCGAGGGCACTTCATGTCATTACGCGTTGCAGCCTTGTTCGCCGTAGCCGGCACCATCGCCATCACAGCCGGTTGTGTCGTGGAGCAACCTGTTCCACCGCGCCCGCATCGTGTTGTCTATGTCGAGCAGGCCCCACCGCCGCCGGTGGTCGAAGTAGTGTCCCCGCAACCGCCCCCGGTTGAGGTGGTGGAAGAAGCGCCGAGGCCGCGCCCCGGCTATATCTGGGTTCGCGGCTATTGGCACTGGAACGGCGCCCGTTATGTCGCCATGCGCGGCCACTGGGAAGCGGTGCGGCCCGGCTATCACTATGTGCATCCGCACTGGGAACGTCGACGGGATGGCTGGCATTTTCACGCCGGCGTCTGGGTGACGGGCTGAGGCCAAGCCAAAACCACGGAAAATCCACCGGTTCAACCATGCCCCGCTTCGGCGGGGCTTTTTTTTCCGGGCTGATTGCTGCGATGCGACAGTGCCTACTTCACGAGTCGTACTAAACTTACACAGCTAACTTACCGCCCCAGCTTCCCGCTGGGGCTTTGAGTTTTCAAGCGTCAGGTCCTTGGCGGGGCCAGCGCTTCCGTATCAGGTCGCCATCTCCGGCACCGTCACATCTGGAGTTCATGTTCCAATGATTTTTGAAACCATCGCCAAGACAGGCCACGAAGAAGTCGTCTTCTGCCACAACAAAGATGCCGGCCTGAAAGCCATCATTGCGATCCACAACACGGTGCTGGGTCCGGCACTGGGTGGCTTGCGCATGTGGCCCTACAAGACCGAGCAGGATGCGGTGAACGACGTGCTGCGCCTGTCCCGCGGCATGACCTACAAGAACGCCGTGGCCGGGCTGAACCTGGGCGGCGGCAAGGCGGTGATCATCGGCGATCCGTCGAAGGACAAGTCCGAAAGCTTGTTCCGTGCCTTCGGCCGTTTCGTGAATTCGCTCAACGGCCGCTACATCACGGCGGAAGACGTCGGCATCGACGTCAACGATATGGAATATGTTTTCCGCGAAACGGAATACGTGACAGGCGTGCATCAGGTGCATGGCGGCTCGGGCGATCCGTCTCCGTTCACCGCCTACGGCACGCTGCAAGGTTTGATGGCGGCGCTGCATTTCAAGCACGGCAATGAAGACGTAGGCAAATACAGCTATGCCGTGCAAGGCGCCGGCCACGTCGGCAGCGAGTTCATCAAGCTGCTGCGCGAGCAGGGCGCCAAGGTGTTCGTGACCGACATCAACAAGGAATCCGTGCAGCGCTGCGTGGACGAACTGGGCTGCGAAGCCGTGGGCCTGGACGAGATCTACGACGTCGACGCCGACGTGTACTCGCCCTGCGCACTGGGCGGCACGGTCAACGAACAGACCATCGACCGCATCAAGGCGAAGATCATCTGCGGCGCGGCCAACAACCAGCTGGCCACCGACGCCATCGGCGACGAACTGCAGCGCCGTGGCGTGCTGTACGCGCCGGACTATGCGGTAAACGCTGGCGGCGTGATGAATGTCTCGCTGGAAATCGACGGCTATAACCGCGAGCGCGCGATGCGCATGATGCGCACGATCTACTACAACCTCGGCCGCATCTTCGAGATCAGCAAGACCCAGGGCGTACCCACCTACAAGGCTGCCGACCGCCTGGCCGAAGAGCGCATCGACGCGATCGGCAAGATCAAGCTACCGCACATGGGCAATGGCACGCCGCGTTTTGCCGGACGCATGCGCGGACAGTAATCGACCCAACTGCCTGCAAAAAAGCCGCCAGCATTCTGGCGGCTTTTTTTGTGGCCCTATTGCAATCAGTGCCCATTTGCCGTGGCACCTACCGGCCGGCGCAACGCCTTCATCTGCTCAATCCATATCTGTTGCGCAGGGTCGCTGCCGAATCGCGCGATGAAATCGGATACTGTCTGATTCAACCCTTCTCGCGGCTGATCTTTTTGGATGCTCGCCCGCAAAATCCAGCCCTGGGGTTTTTCGGGATGTATCTGCACGAGACGATTGGCGATGGCCCAGGCTTTGTCCCAGTCATGCGTCGCATGGATATAGAGGTTGCCGAGTTCGATCATTCCCCATGTGTCGTCTGGATTTATCCGCAAGGCTTGTTCGTAGTCTTCCACCGCATGATCGGTTTGGCCCAACGCTTCATAAGCAAAACCGCGCACCTCGTAACTGTTCTCATCCTGCGGAGCCAGTGCGATAAGCGCACTGCCTTCCGACAAGGCCCAGTCTGCCTGGCCAAGTGCCGGCAGATCGAATGCCCGCCCTTGGCGATGATCCATTTTGGTGGGATCAAATCGCAGCAACTCGGAGCGGTAAATAACCGAGAGCGCTATTGCGCTGCGATTCTTCGCAGCCCAACCGGCACTCATCAGCATCCCCACCGGCGCCGGCTCGGCAAAGAGATGCTTATAAATATTCGCATCATCGGTTGCAGTGCATGGACAATCCTCGACGTATGCCTCGCCACCGGTGCGTTCCGAAAGAAGCATCAACAGCAACGGATTCTGTTTGACATGGCGTTGAGACGCCGCGATGAGATTTTGCATCTCTCGCACACTTCCACCCCACTTGGGCTGGGCCATCCATACCAGGCGCGCGTAGATCGAATAATTTGCGGGATCCACTGCAAGATCGTGCTTGGCGGCATTCACTGCGTACATGCCATCGCCACCTAACGCCGCTGCATAAATCATGGCGCCGTAAGCGGAGGTTACCTGGGGATCACGCTGCACTGCCGCGTCCAGGTCCGTCCGTGCGCGCTCCAGCAAACGGTCCATCGAATCAAACGCATCCTCGGATGTTTTGGACGCATAGCTGCTCCCTCTCGCCTGCTGCGCCATGGCTACATACGAGATACCGCTAGCCGCTAGCGCAAAGGGGCTATCGGGCGATTCGCGTTTCCACGCATCGATGAGTGCACGATTGGCGTCCGAGCCGTTTGCAAAGTCGATGTTGAAGGTGCGATCCAACGCGGCCTGTGAACCCGCTTGCGTGAGCTGCGTATGCATGATCTGGCCGAAGCGACGATCCAGTTCCGCTGCCTGCCCCGCCTCGATAAGTTGACGTACCTCTTGGGGCTTGACCAGCGGGTCCAGCTCATAACGGCAGTAAGCAGTGGTCACGGCCTTGGACCAATTGAGCCCTGGTGGATCGGGGTAGGCGAGGCATCGCTGCAGAGGGTCTTGAATGGCTTCCGCCTTCCTTGCCTCCGCTAAGAACTGATTGAGCTGTTCGCGGCTGAATGGCGGCTTGGGTGGTTCAAAATGACGTACCGGACGCCTTGACAATGGGCGAAGCGCTGGGGCGAGGGAGGGAGACGTCATCCGAGGGAGTAAAAAGGACAGGACGGCAGCCCCGCCGACCAAGACCACTCCCACCCACAAAAGCCGGCGCACATTCGTCGTCACAGCATGGACTCCCCTGTCGTTGGGAAAAACTCGCATACCCCATACGAAAGGGCAAGCAAGTAGATTCTTGAAGACCGCACATGGGCAACGGCACGCAACGCTTCGCCGGGCGCATGCGCGGACAGCAAGAAAACTGCACCCGTGAGTGCTGGAAAAGCCGGCCGCCAGGCCCGCTTTGTGCGCAGGACAGCCCACTTTCTTCTGCTAAACTTTTGCCGTGCTGTAAGGCTTTGTCTACGTACGCTGGCAAAGCTCAGGGGGGCTCGCTCCGCGGGTTATGGAACAAATCGACTCTTTTCGAGCCTGGCATCGTCCGGTCGCGCGCCCCTGTCCGCAGCAAGCGCGCCCTTACGTTCAAGGTATGGAAAGCATGTAGGCGGTGGCAGGCTGGAGTGTATGAGCGCAATCATGGAAACCGGGATCAGCGATGAGGACATCCTGTTAAAGCTCAAGGATGTGCTGCGCGAGACCTTTGAGATCGATCCATCGCGGGTAAAACCCGATACGCATCTTTTCACCGATCTGGAACTGGATAGCATCGACGCCGTCGATCTGGCTATCCAGGTACAGGACATGACCGGCATGCGTATCAAGCCGGAGGACTTCAAGAACGTGCGGACGGTGGGCGATGTCGTTGCCTCCGTGCGTACGCTGCTGACGCGCTGAGCTCAAGCGAAGGCCCGCATGCATGAGCCCGCATCCGCCGTCGAGCATTTCAGCCCTTGCGCGCTGATTCCCATCTACAACCATAAGGACACGATTGCCGCTACCGTGCATGCCTTGCGCGCGCACGGACTGCCGATGGTGATCGTGAACGATGGCAGCAACGAAGCGACGCGCGCCGCGCTCGACCGTTTGGCGGCGCCGGACATCCGATTGATCCACCTGCCGCATAACGGCGGCAAGGGTCGTGCGCTGACAGCGGGGATGATTGCCGCGCGCGACGCGGGCTATTCGCACGCCCTGCAAATCGACGCGGACGGTCAGCATGACACGGCTGACGTGCCGCGTTTTCTGGCCGAGGGACGCGCGCATGCCTCGGCCCTGATCTGCGGCCACCCCATCTACGACCAAAGCGTGCCGCGCGCGCGCCTCTATGGCCGGTACGTGACGCACGTATGCGTATGGCTGGAAACTTTATCGTTCACGCTGCGTGATTCCATGTGCGGTTACCGTCTCTATCCGCTGGAAGCGACGTGTGCCGAAATCGATCGCGCGCCCTTGCCCGCACGCATGGATTTCGATACCGAGGTGGCGGTCCGCCTGATCTGGCGTGGCGTGCCGGTACGCAACCTGCCGACCCGGGTGACCTACCCGGAAAACGGTCTTTCTCATTTCCATATGTTGCACGACAACCTGCGCATATCCGCAATGCATACCCGGCTGCTGCTCGGCATGCTCCCGCGCGCGCCGATACTGCTGTGGCGCAAATGGCGGAGCGAAACATGGGCGATGTAAGCAATGTTTCCCCATCGCCGGGGTTTGCTGTACGGATGGGAAAGAGCCCATCTTGCGACATACCCTCAGCACTCTCTCGCACTGGATCAGCACAAACACGCCGGAGCTCTCTTTTGCGCACGCGATTAACGCAGCTGTTTTCCCTGCTGCTGTTTTTATGCGCGGGGGTCCATGCGCAGACCCCTTCTCCCGATCTGCTGCACGCCATTCTCCATCAACTCGATCAACACACTGCCGTGCGTGCGGCCTTTACCCAGGAACGCCAGAATCCCGCACTGAAGCAGCCACAGGAAAGCAGCGGGCAGCTTTTGTTCGTGACAGGGCACGGTATGCTTTGGTACGTACAGCAGCCGTACCAGGAAACACTGGCGTTGACGGGTACACATACTGCGCGCATCGATGCGGACGGTCAGGCGCAGACGATCCGCAGCGAACGGGGCGTCAGCCAGATTTCGCAGATGCTGCAAGGCATGCTGTCCGGTCAGCTGGATGCAGTGATGCGTCAGTTCGACGTCAGCGCGGCCGGTACGCCTGCGCAATGGACCTTGCGCTTCACGCCCAAACAAGCGCGCGTGGCGCAGGTGCTGCGCGATATCCAGCTCGATGGCGGGGCCTTCCTGCAACGCATCCGCATCGCCATGCAGGACGGTACGCAAACCGATATCCGCATGCATGACACCCGCGACGCCGGCCCGCTGAATGCGCTGGAAAAACACGCGCTCAGGCTGCCATGACATCGAGGACCCTGTGGCTGCGCGCGGGATGGTTCCTGGCAGCAAGCCTGCTGCTTGCCGTGTTCGGAGCGTGGCTGTTGTTCGGCCGCGGGCGCTCGCCGATCCAGACCGATTTGCTGGCGATGCTGCCGGCGACCGAACGCAACCCTCTCGCTGAAATCGCTGCGCAGCGGTTGGCGCATGCCAGTGGCAATCGCCTGATCCTGTTGGTCGGCAACGCCAATGACGATCGCGCCAAGGCTGCTGTGCGCGAACTCGGCCAGCGGTTATCGGCAGATAAGATTTTCGCCTCGGTCACGGCGGAACTGCCGCCGTTCGATCTGCAGCAGATGATTGCGCCGTATCTCGCGCATCGCTTTATGTTGCTGACCGATGCCGATCGACGCGCGCTCGCGCAACCCGGCTACGATCTCGCACGAACACTGGCGCAACGCCTCAACGAGCCGTTCATCACGGGTGTCGGCACGCGATTGCAAGACGATCCGTTCGGCTGGCTGCAACACTGGCTGGACCAACAGCCCTGGAGCCGCTCGCCGCTGGTGCCGGAAGACAACCTGCTGACCGTGCATCGTGACGATGGCACGTATGTACTGGTGACGGCCACGCTCAATGGTTCGTCTTACGATGATGCGGTTCAACAGCATGCCTTACACGCGCTCGACGAAGCGGAGCGCGCCATCACGCACGATCACCCGGGCACTCGCCTTCTACGCACCGGCGCACTGTTTTATGCAGCAGCGGCACGTGCCGGCGCAGAACGCGACGTGCATCGCGTGGGCCTGATTTCCACGCTCGGCATCGCGTTGTTGTTGCTGTTTGTGTTCCGCTCGCCTGGGCCGCTGGTAGTGGCTTTTCTCTCCACCGCTGTCGGCGTTGTTGCCGCCACGGTGCTCAGCGTGCTGGTGTTCGGCCAGATCTATCTGCTTACGCTGGTTTTTGGCGCCGCACTGCTCGGTGAAGCGGTGGATTATTCGATCCAGTATCTCAGCGCCCGCGCGAATGCCGGCATGGCGTGGGAGCCGCGCCATGGCCTTCGTCAGGTACGACCGGCCTTGCTGCTGGCCTTGGGTACCTCGTTACTTGGCTATGCCTTGCTCGGCTTGGTGCCATTTTCAGCGCTACGCCAGATGGCGTGCTTTGCAATGACCGGCATGACGGCAGCGTGCCTGAGTGTGTTTTGCCTGCTGCCGGCTTTATTGCAACGGCCCGCAAAACCTTTGTCGCTGCGCTCGGTGCGGATGGCTTCTGTCTTGCAAAACCTCGTCGCTCGCGCTGCGTGCGGATGGCGTGGCGTCATGCTGATGGCCGTGCTCTTGCTGATGGCGGTGCCCGGATGGTGGCAGCTGCGCCACAACGATGATGTGCACCTGCTGATCTCGCCGCCGACCAGCCTGGTGACGCAAGAGGCACAGATACGCACCATCACCGGCCTGGGCAATGGCACGCAGTTCTACTTGGTGCATGGCGCGAACGAGGAACAAGTGCTGGAGCGCGAGGAAGCGCTGGAGCAACATTTGCAGGCGATGGTGGACAACGGCCAGTTGCAAGGCTGGCTTGGGCTGGCAGGCATGGTCCCATCGCTGCAACGCCAGCAGGCGAATCAGCGATTGCTGGCTCCGCTGTTCGCACCACCAGAGCGCATGCGAACACTCCTGGCTAACGCGGGTTTTCGCGATAGCGATATCGATCGCTTTATGCAGGCATGGCCAGGCACGCCTTTGCGCCTGGCGGATTGGCTGAAAACACCGCTCGCTACGCCGTTCCGTTATTTGTGGATGGGCGGTGCGGTGCCGAAAGGTGCGGCGTCCTTGGTGCTGCCGCAGGGCAACGCGCCAATCGCCGTATTGCAAGAGGCAGCAGCAGGCATACGTGGTGTGCGACTGGTCGACAAGGCTGCCAGTGTCTCCCGATTGTTCGGTCGCTATCGGAGCTATGCCAGCCTCTGGCTGCTCGCTGCGATCCTGCTGATCGCGCCGGTATTCGGTTGGCGCTACGGTTGGCGCGCTATGCCACGCATGATGGCGCCGCCCGTGCTTGGCATCGGGCTCACGCTTGCGACATTGGGTTATGTGCATCAACCGCTCACGCTGTTTCATTGGATGGCGCTGATGCTGGTACTCGGCGTTGGCGCCAACTATGCCGTGTTCCTGCGCGAGGGCGAACCGCATGCCACGCACCGGCCCGGCGCGATGTATGCCAGCGTACTGCTGTCCGCGATCACCGCGCTGCTTTCGTTCGGCCTGCTGGCGTGGAGCAGCATGCCGGCACTGCGCGATTTCGGTCTTACGCTGCTATGCGGTATCGGCTTTACCGTTGTACTGGTACCCGCCAGCACAGCCTCACGGAGTACATCGCCATGAACGGATATCTGTCACGGAGCACTCGCCGATGAAGCGTGTGGTCATCACCGGCATGGGCGGCATCACGCCCTTGGGCCACGACTGGGCCGACATTGCAGCGCGCTTGCGCGAGGGGCGCAATGCGGTACGCCGCATGCCGGAATGGGATTACTTCCAATCCTTGAACAGCCGGCTTGGCTGCCCCGTCGACGACTTCCAATTACCGGACTGGCCACGCAAGCACCTGCGTTCGATGGGTCGCGTGGCGCAGCTTGCGGTCGCCGCCAGCGAACGGGCATTGTGCGATGCCGGTCTGCATGGCGATGCGCGCATCACTGACG
This sequence comes from Dyella sp. SYSU CM1112, assembly GCF_058216415.1. Taxonomy (NCBI): domain Bacteria; kingdom Pseudomonadati; phylum Pseudomonadota; class Gammaproteobacteria; order Lysobacterales; family Rhodanobacteraceae; genus Dyella; species Dyella sp. SYSU CM1112. Next base: position 217,942 of record NZ_JBZEGI010000006.1, read on the forward strand.
GACGCATGGGCGTGGCTTACGGTTCCTCCGGCGGCAGCATCGAACCGGTGCGCGTGATGGGCCGCATGCTGGAAACCGGCTCGATGCAAGGTGTCACCGCGACCAGCTATGTGCAGATGATGGCGCACACCACGGCGGTCAACGTCGGCGTTTTCTTCGGTTTGAAAGGACGCATCCTGCCCACGTCCAGCGCCTGCACGTCCGGTAGCCAGGCCATCGGTTATGGCTACGAGACGATCCAGCATGGCAAGCAAACGCTGATGCTGTGTGGAGGCGCCGAAGAACTATCCGGACCTAGCGTGGCGGTATTCGACACCTTGTTTGCGACCAGCACCCGCAATGACGAAGCCAACCTGACGCCACGCCCTTTTGATCGCCTCCGCGACGGCCTGGTGGTGGGCGAAGGTGCGACGACCCTGGTGCTGGAGGAATACGAGCACGCGCGTGCGCGTGGTGCGCGCATCTATGCGGAAGTGGTCGGCTTTGGCTGCAATTCCGACGGCAACCACATCACCCAGCCGACCAGCGAAACCATGGCAACCGCCATGCAACTCGCGCTCGACGACGCACGCCTTGCGCCGGAAGCGATCGGCTATGTAAGTGCACACGGCACGGCCACGGATCGCGGCGACATCGCCGAAAGCCACGCCACCGCGCAGGTGCTGGGCCAACGCATACCGATCAGCTCGATGAAGAGTTACGTAGGGCACACGCTGGGTGCGTGCGGTGCGCTGGAGTCGTGGTGGGCGGTGCACATGATGCGCGAGAAATGGTTTGCGCCGACGATCAACCTCACCGAGCCTGATGCGGCGTGTGCGGAATTGGATTACATCACCGGGCCTGGCCGTGCGATCGAAGCGGAGTATGTGATGAACAATAATTTCGCCTTCGGTGGGATCAACACGTCGCTGATTTTCAGGGCGGTGGATTAATGCATGGGCCATCCTTGAAACCATTCGTCTTATCGCTCTGGCGCACGCGATCCGGCAACAGCACGGTGGCTGCCCAATGCAATCTCACCAATCCATCGCTCCGGCAAAAGCCGGGGCCCAATGGTTTGAGGGCCGCGAAAGTCGCCGGGCTACGGCCTGCGCCGGGGCGACGGTCAAGCGTATCGGCAACTCATCCATCGCCTCATGGCACAACGGTGTGCGAGAAAGCGGATGATGGCAAGACCGACCCGCGCTCTCGCATGGCAGCCGCTGCATGATGGAATTCCGCATCGAACAATGGCGTGCATGGGCACCGGGCCTGGATTCGGAGGCTGCCTGGCAGGCGTGGGCGCACGAGCCAGTTCGAGCGACAGATGACGCTGCACCACCGGCCTGCGATTTTCTGCCGGCCATGCAACGCCGCCGGCTCAGCAAGCTGGCGCGCATGACCATGCATGTGGCATGGCCCCTGTGTGACGAACACGAACAGCTGCCGTTCGTGTTCGGATCTCGCCATGGCGAAACGCCACGCACCTTTGCCCTGCTCAGTGATGTGGCCGATGGCCAGCCGTTGTCGCCCACCCAGTTCGGCCTGTCGGTGCACAACGCCATTGCCGGGCAGTGGTCGATCTTGCGAGGACAGCACGGTGAATCGGTCGCCCTTGCCGGGGAGGCGGATACGTTTGAGCATGCCATGCTGGAAGCTGCCGCCCTGCTGGACGATGGTGCGCCCTCGGTGCTGGTCGTGGTCGCCGAGGAAAGCCCTCCCGCTGCTTATAACGGCTGGATCGAGGATGTGCCGTTTTCGTATGCTGTGGCTCTGCGGGTAGGAAGAATCAAACCGGACGAAGGCTTGCAGGACGGCGAACGCTGGTGCCTGCATCTGCAGCCGCGCCAAGGAGATTCCAACGTCGCTGCATGGCCGCATGCGCTGGAAATGGTGCGCGCACTCCATCTCCGCAGCAGCACACTTGAACACACATGGAAAACACGTCGATGGATCTGGCAACGTATCCCGTAGCCCGCTCGGGCACGGGCAATTACCTGTGGCGATGGTTGGCGACTGCCGCCAGCTTTTTAGTGTTCGGCCTGGGCGGCCTGATGCTGCGGCTTATAGTGCTGCCCGTGCTTGGCCTGCTGCCCGGCGATGCGGCAACTCGGCGGCGGCGCGCCCGTGCGGCTATCAGCCGGGCGCTGTATCTGCATGTGCAGTTCATGTATCGCAGTGGCGTGCTGGAGTACGCGTTCGAAGGCGTCGAGCGCCTTGGCCGCCCTGGACAGATGATCGTTGCCAATCATCCGTCGCTGATCGATGTCGTGTTTTTGCTTGCACACATCCGCAACGCCAATTGCATCGTCAAGCAAAGTCTGTGGCGCAACGCGTGCACACGCGGCCCTGTGTCGCGTGCGCAGTACATCAGCAATAACGGCAGCCCGGACATGCTGGAGCAGGCCGCTGCCGCGCTGCGCGAGGGCCAGACCTTGATTGTTTTTCCGGAGGGGACACGCACCGCGCCGGACCAACCGCCGCAGTTTCACCGCGGTGCGGCGGCGATCGCGCTGCGCGGGGCCAGCGTCGTCACCCCTGTCTTCATCACCGTCCGTCCGACCACCCTGACCAAGGCCGAACCGTGGTATCGCATCCCCGAGCGTCGCGTTCGCGTGACATTGCGAGTAGGCCAGGACATTGCACCGCAAATGTTTTCACGCACGGCCTCGTTGCCGATCGCTTCGCGCCGGCTCAATGAACATCTGCACGCCCTATTTCTCAAGGAGCTTTCGCTATGAATGCGCTACATCAGGAGATTGCCCAGCTGATCATCGACACGCTTCATCTTGAGGATGTCACCGTGGCTGATATTCCGCCGGAGCTTCCCCTGTTCGGCGAAGGCCTGGGACTGGATTCGGTCGACGCGCTGGAACTGGCGCTGGCGTTGCAGAAACGCTACGACATCCGCATCGCTTCCGATTCCAAGGACGCGCGGCGGCATTTCACCAACGTGGCCAGCCTGGCCGCCTTTGTGCAAGCACAGCGAGACGCATGCGCAAACTGACTGCCATCTTGCTGCCGCTGGTCGGCGTGCTCTATCCCTTCGTGGTGTATTTCGGCATGAATCGCGTGGCGCCGCCGATCTTTGCCTTGGTGCTCGGCGCGATATGGCTGGTTCGCGCACCCAGCCTGCTGAAGGAACCCGGCGGACGCTGGATGCTGACCGCAGCGCTGGTGTATTGCGCCCTGCTCGCCCTGAGTGGCGAGGCCGCGTTGTTGCGCTGGTATCCCACGCTGATCAGTGCACTGTTGCTGTGTGCATTCGGCTTGAGCCTGATATACGGACCGCCGATCGTGGAACGCATTGCCCGCGTGCGCGAACCGGATCTGCCCGATGCGGCGATCCCCTATACCCGCAAGGTCACCTGGGTGTGGGTAGGTTTCTTCATCTTCAACGGCGTGGTATCCGCGGCGCTGACGCTATGGGCGCCGCTGGCCTGGTGGACGCTCTATAACGGGCTGCTGGCGTACTTCATCATGGGCGTGTTGTTTGCCGGCGAGTGGTTGCTGCGGCGGCGATTGCGAGCTGCGCATGGCGCTTGACGAGCAACCGTTAGCGCAATGGTTGACCAGCCATGCCTGGGTCAGCGACGCGCGCTGTGTCCATGCCGAGGCGTCGGTCGGCGTACTGCTCGCGCTCAGCGACAAAGGCATCGATGCGTTGCGCTGCCTGGGACGCCAGTCATGGACGAATCGTTTGCAGGCCGATGCGGCATCGGCAGGGCATATGGCCGCATCCTGGACATGGCGTTTGTTCGATACGCTTCCTGGCGTGATGGCCCCGGAAGACATGCTTGCCTTGTTGCATGCACCGTTGCCACGCGAGGCAACATTGCTGCACGAAGAACGTCACGATGACCTCTGTACGCTGGCATTACGCATCCCGCCCGACCTTGTTTATTTCTCCGGCCATTTTCCGCAGGCACCGATCGTGCCGGGTGTCGCACAGATTGCCTGGGCACTCGCCTTCGCAGCGCCGCGCTTTGGCACGACATTGCGTTGCCATGCGATGGAGGTCTTGAAGTTTCAGCAGTTGCTGCGCCCTGGCGACCAGGTGACCTTGAGCCTTCGCCTGGATGCGGTCACCCGCAAGCTGCATTTCACCTATCGCCAGGGTGAAAAGAGCTATTCCTCCGGTCGCCTGGTATGGAGCGCCGCATAATGCGTGAACAGACTTGGCAGGAACGTCATTGGTCGGCGCACAAGGAGCGCGGCAGTTTCATGCTGATGCGACTGACGGCCTACAGCGTGCGCGTATTCGGTCGTCGTCTGCTGGCCCCGTTGCTTTACGCGATCGTGCTGTATTTCTTTGTTTCGGCGCGCGGCGCGCGCCGGAATATCCGGCAGTACCAGCAGTATCTGGCAAGGTGGAGCGACAATGCCGCGCTGCAGCCTACCTCGCGCAGCGTGTTCCGGCAGTTCGTCGCCTTTGCGGACAATCTGCTGGATCGCCTCGATGTATGGCGCGGACGTCTGCGCTTCGAGCAGGTGCAGATTATCGATCCGAGCGGCGTGCGCGCGAGGCTGCTGCGCAGCACGCAAGGCGGACGTGGCGAGATGCTGGTCGTTACGCATCTGGGCAATCCGGATGTGTGCCGCGCCATGGCGGAGCTGGGCGAGCAGGTTCCGCTTAATGTGTTGGTGCATAACCGGCACGTCGCGCAATTCAACCGCCTGTTGGGAGAGGCGGGCGATCGCAGCATGCGATTGGTGCAGGTAAGCGAGCTGGATACCGCGATGATGATGGACCTTTCGCAGCGGCTGGAGCGCGGCGAATGGCTCGCGATCGCCGGCGATCGCGTACCGCTGCATGATGGACGGCGGGTGATCGTGGATTTCCTGGGACACGCGGCGGCCTTTCCGCAGGGTCCATGGCTGATGGCCGGACTGTTGCAATGCCCCGTCAACCTGCTGTGCTGCCTGAAAGTAGAGGGCCAGTACCGTATTTATCTTGATGACTTTCTTGATAGCGCGCGCTGGGAACGTGGACGGCGCGATGAACTGATTCGCGAATGGGTGCAGCGTTATGCCGACCACCTTGCCATGCAATGCATGATCGCGCCTGAGCAATGGTTCAATTTTTATGCCTATTGGCAAACGGCCGCGCCCGATGTCGCCAAGGAGACCACCCATGCGAACTAGCGGCGTTCTGCATATCGATGTGCAGATCGTGGTGCCGTTCTATGACGTCGACGCCATGAACATGGTCTGGCATGGGCATTACGTGAAATATCTGGAGATCGCGCGCTGCGCGCTGCTCGACGACATCGGCCACAACTACACGCAAATGAAGGCGTCGGGCTACGCATGGCCGGTGATCGATCTGCAGTTGCGCTACGCCCAGCCTGCGCGATTCGGTCAGCCACTCACCGTACGCGCCGATCTGGTGGAGTGGCAGAACCGGCTGCTGATCCACTATCTGATTTGCGACACCGCAACCGGCCAACGCATGACACGCGCCCGAAGCACACAAGTGGCGGTGAATCTTCACAGCGGCGAAATGCAACTGGTCTCGCCGGATATATTTATCCAGGCGGTGGAACGACGACTTCGCGCGACGCCGGATCACGTGTCTTCGGTGACGACATGAATGACGCCTGCCCCACTTACGTCGAAGAAACCCGCATCGGCTTTCACTTCTTGCGCACCCGTACCTGGCAACATCATGTGCTGCGCGTAGCGATCAATGACCTGAAACGGCTGATCGGCGAGCCGTTGCCGCAGGGAGGGGCCCTGCTTGATGTCGGCTGCGGGCAAGGCAAGTCGTTTCGATTGCTGCGCGATGCTTTTCAACCTGCTCGCATGCATGGGCTGGATGCCGACCCGCTCAGCATTCGCCTGGCCGGCGAAGAAGCCGAGCGCGAAGGCATCCCGATGGAGTTGCATATCGCTGACTGCGCGCGCATCCCGCTGCCTGATAGCAGCATGGATATCCTGTTTTGCCACCAGACCTTTCATCACCTGGTGGAACAGGAGCGCGCGCTGGGCGAATTCTGGCGTGTATTGAAACCCGGTGGCTTGCTGCTGTTCGCCGAATCGACCAAGGCGTATATCGACACCTGGGTGATCCGCTGGTTTTTCCGGCATCCGATGCATGTACAGAAAAGCGCGGAGGAATACCTGGACATGCTGCGCGGCCTGGGTTTCGTGTTCGATGCGCGGAACGTGTCGTTTCCTTATCTGTGGTGGAGCCGCGCCAGGGATTTCGGCTTGCTTGAGCGTTGGGGGCTGCGCGCGCCGCCTCCGCCGGGACAGCGCGAGGAAACGCTGGTGAATGTGGCGGCGAGGAAGCCGGGGTGATGAGAGGCCTTGCTTCGGTGATACAACCGCGCGTTTCTCTTTATGAGAAAGCATGGGCCGGGTGGCGTCGATGATGTTCATGACTAGCTCGCACGATCCCGCCCCGGCCCTCCCCTGCCTGCAGAGCATGGCGTGTGTGTGCGACAAGGGTGGGTGCTTCGTATGACGGCCTATCTCAATGCGCTGGGTGTCGTGTGCAATCTTGGCATGGGCAAATCGGCCGTCGCGGAGGCGTTGTTTGCCGGCGATGACCGTCACGTCCGTCCGCTGTCCGGCTGGATTCCTGGGCATGCGCCTTCGCTGGGACATGTCGGTGCGGAATTACCTGCCATCCCCTCTGCGTGGGTTCCCCGGTACGACAATCGCAACAACCGGTTGCTGCTTGCCGCGGCCATGGAAATCGAGGGGGACATTCGTGCCGCCATGGCACGTTATGGCCGCACGCGCATCGGGGTCGTACTTGGCACCAGCACGACCGGCATCGAAGAAGCCACGCAAGGCATCGATGCTTATCGCCGCGATGGCGCGTGGCCAGCGAGCTACCACTATGCACATCAGGCATTGGGCGCGCCGGCCGAATTCCTGGCCGAATGGCTGGACCTTGCCGGTCCGTGCTATGGCATTTCCACGGCGTGCACGTCAGGTACCCGTGCGCTGATGAGCGCGCACCGGTTGCTGCGCCTCGGTCTTTGCGACGCCGTGTTGTGTGGCGGCGTCGATACGCTTTGCCGCCTGGCCATCAACGGTTTTCATGCGCTGGAAGCCGTGGACATGCAGCGCTGCGATCCGTTTTCGCAGCACCGACGCGGCATCAATATCGGTGAGGCGGCGGCGCTGTTTCTGATGACGCGCGAGCAAGGCGGGATCGCCCTGCTGAGTGGCGGCGCCAGCTCGGATGCGTACCACATGTCCTCACCCGAACCGGAAGGGCTCGGCGCAAAGCAGGCCATCCGCGATGCGCTTGGTCGTGCGAGGCTGGATCCGGCGCAGATCGACTACATCAATCTGCACGGCACCGCCACGGAACATAACGACAGCATGGAAAGCCGGGCTGTTGCCGACGTGTTCGGGACGGCGGTTGCCTGTTCGTCGACCAAGGCGTTGACCGGTCATACCCTGGCTGCTGCCGGCGCACTGGAAGCAGCGTTCTGCTGGCTGAGCTTGCAAGACAAGCCGTCTAACCGTCGCTTGCCACCGCATGTCTGGGACGGCGTGGCCGATGCGGCGCTCCCTGCCCTGAATTTTGTACGCACGGGCGACTGCCTGCCGGAAGGTGGACCGCGTTATCTGATGAGCAATTCGTTTGCCTTCGGTGGCAACAACGCTGTCCTGATCATGGCGGACCCGACATGACGCCCTGGCCGATTGCCGACGTCGTACCGCATACGGGCGACATGATCGTGCTCGATCACATCGAGACGGTAGAGGCCGAACGTATCGTCTGCGTGCGTACCGTACAGGCCGGGGATTTGTTCGTCGATACCGATGGACATTTGCCTGCGTGGACCGGCATCGAGCTGATGGCGCAGGCCATCGCCGCTTGGGCAGGGTGTCGTGCGCGCGCCGAACAGCGGCCGGTAAGACTTGGATTCCTGCTCGGCACCCGCCATTACACCTGCAATGTCGAGGCGTTCCCGGCCGGTACCCGCTTGCACGTGGAAGCGGAGCGAAGCTTTCATGACGATCAAGGCATGGGAGCCTTCAGCTGCCGCATCGAAGGTCCCGGTATCCAAGCCACAGCGCGGCTGAATGTGTACAGCCCGCTCGACGCGGATGCGTTGCTCAAACAATTCGACCAAGGGGATGTCCATGCCTGATACGGTTCTGGTTACCGGCTCCAGCCGCGGCATCGGTCGCGCCATTGCATGGCGCCTGGCGCAGTCAGGTTACGACATCGTCCTGCATTGTCGCAGCCGGCGCGAGGAAGCCGAGCAAGTTGCCGCCTCCATCCATGCGCTTGGTTCTTCGGCGCGAATCCTTCAATTCGACGTGGCAGACCGTGCCGCATGTGCCGCCGCCTTGGCGACGGACATCGAGACACATGGTGCCTATTACGGCGTCGTGTGCAATGCGGGCCTCGCCCGTGACGGGGCTTTTCCGGCCCTGACCGGTGAGGATTGGGACCAGGTTTTGCGCACCAACCTCGATGGTTTCTATAACGTGCTGCATCCCTTGATCATGCCGATGATTCGTCGTCGCCAATCCGGGCGCATCGTATGCATCACGTCGGTATCTGGCCTGATCGGCCATCGTGGCCAGGTGAACTACAGCGCCTCCAAGGCCGGCATCATCGGGGCGGCCAAAGCGCTGGCGGTGGAACTCGCCAAGCGCAAGATCACCGTCAATTGCGTGGCGCCGGGACTGATCGATACCGACATGATCGGCGAAGACGTTCCGCTGGAAGACATCCTGAAGATGATTCCGATGCAACGCACCGGCACGGCGGACGAAGTCGCTGCTGCCGTGCAGTTTCTGTTGAGTCCGGAGGCCGGCTATATCACGCGCCAGGTGCTCGCGGTGAATGGCGGTTTGTGTTGAGGCTAGATTTCAGGGCAAAGCCGTTGCGGCAGAGACACACGCGCAAAACGACCTGCCTCGGCTTTCTTAACCACAAGGAAAAGGTACGCATGAAAGCAAAAATGCTGGTTCTTCTCGCACTGGCTGTTCCTGGATTTGCATGCGCCAAAGACAAAATCGTGCATTTTCCCTTTGCGAATGCGGTCGCCGCGGCGACTCAATCCGGCAAGCTGGATGGCTCTGTAAAGTTCTATCTTGCGGGCAACCCACCATCTGGACGGGTCACAGTGTTGAAGGACGATGTCAGCGTGAATCGCAAGACCAATGCCTTCGGCAAACGCGATCAGCCCACCTGTGACTGGGCGCTGCAATCGGCATTGATCAGTCTGCAAGCAGAGGCGAAGCAAGCCGGCGCGAACGCAGTGATCGATATCGTCAGCGACTATGGTCATGAGTATCGCGACAGCCAGAACTATGAATGCCATGTCGGCTTCCTGATGTCCGGCGTGATCATGAAAGGCAAGCTGGCGAAGGTGCAGTAATCGCCAGAGCAGCTCGGCGTGCATGGTCATCTCCGCGAACGCAACTTCTATCTTTGCTTCGATCAAAAGCTAACCGGATCCCTGCTTTCGCGCAGATGACAGCGTTCTCGCCTGACCCATGAGCCCCGCTTACGCTGCGGCGCATCAGGGCTGGCAAGGCCGCTGCGCTACAATTGCCCGGCTACACACATCCCCTTCCCCAGGAGTCTGTCATGCGTCCGTTCCCGCTCGGTGAAGAGATTGATCTACTGCGCGAAAGCGTCGCCGCCTTCGCGGAAAAGGAGATCGCACCGCGCGCCGATCACATCGATCGCGAGAACCTGTTTCCCCACGATCTCTGGCGGAAGATGGGCGACATGGGGCTGCTTGGCATCACGGTGTCGGAAGAATACGGCGGCAGCGGCATGGGCTTTCTCGCGCATATGGTCGCGATGGAAGAAATCTCGCGGGCATCCGGTTCGGTAGGTCTTTCTTACGGCGCGCACTCCAACCTGTGCGTACAAAACATTTTCCACAACGGCAACGAAACCCAGCGGTGCAAGTACATTCCCAAGCTTTGCTCGGGCGAGTACGTCGGCGCTTTGGCGATGAGCGAGCCGGGCGCGGGCTCGGACGTCGTCGGTTCGATGACCTGCAAGGCAGAGCAACGCGGTGACGTGTGGATCGCCAACGGTTCGAAAATGTGGATCACCAACGGCCCCGATGCGGACGTGCTGCTGGTGTACATGCGTACGGCCCCGCGCGTGGCGGGCAGCCGCTGCATGACGGCTTTCATTGTCGAAAAAGGCATGAAAGGTTTCACGACCGCGCAGAAGCTGGACAAACTCGGCATGCGTGGCTCGAACACCTGCGAGCTGGTGTTCGAGAACTGCGAAATCCCTGCCGAAAACATCGTGGGCGAAGTGAACGAAGGCGTGCGTGTGCTGATGAGCGGCCTGGATACCGAACGCCTGGTGCTCTCCGGCGGCCCGATCGGCTTGATGCAGGCGGCGCTGGATATCGCACTGCCCTATGCGCGCGAACGCAAGCAGTTCAATGCGCCGATCGGTACGTTCGGCATCATGCAGGCCAAGATCGCCGACATGTACACCAAGCTGCAAAGCTCGCGCGGGTTTGCATACATGGTGGCAAGGGAATTCGATGCAGGCGTGAAGTCGCGCATCGATCCCGCCGCCTGCCTGCTCAATGCCTCGCAGAATGCGGTGCAAGTGGCATTGGAAGCGATCCAGACTTTGGGTGGCAATGGCTACATCAATGAATACCCTACCGGCCGCCTGTTGCGCGATGCGAAGTTGTACGAGATCGGTGCTGGCACGAATGAAATCCGGCGCATGCTGATCGGACGTGAGCTGTTTCACGGACGCGCGTGATCTCGCGCTCGCTTTTGCTGCCGCATCGTCGATCTCCATAAGACCGTCATTCCCGCTGATGGGTAATGACGGCCATGGAATCCTGATCGGCTCACACCTCAGAAGTGCAGGCTGTAGTTCAGCGTACTCATGGTGGCGCGCGCATGCTGCGCATCGTACTCGTCCACGCCCATCGACAGATCGGAGCGCGCCGAGAAACGCCAATCCAGTGAGAGACCGGCAACGCTACCGTAGCGCGACAGGCCAATGCCCTCGATCGGCGTGAACTCCTGCAAAGCGGCAAAACTGGCGTTTGGCAGCACACCGCGCATGGCGAAGGCATCCTGCCAGAGCATGCGCGCCTGCAGGCTCAGCCGCGTGCCATTGGCCATGAGCCACTGCCGTGAACCGCGCAAGCCAAGGCCCGCTTGCCAACGTTGGATGGTTTGCATCGTAGACGTGAGGCCGAATCCGTAGCCACCTGCTTCGCTGAAGCCGTCGCGCTCGACGTTGGCGTATTCCAGATTGGTATACGGCGTGAGGTTCCAGTTGCCTGCATGGAAACGATACCCGCTTTCGGTATAAGCGACGTTGTAGCGTCCATTGCTGAAACTCGACACACCTGCGTATTGATTGCCAAGCAGCAATGCGCGACGGGTATTTTGCCAATCGGTGCCGACGCCCATGCGTCCCATCGCGTACCAGTTTCCATGTACGACGCCACCGTAAACCATACCTTCGAGGGCACGGCTGAATCCCTGGTCGGCACTCTGCTGAAGATTGCCCAGCCCTTGGCTCTGGCTGACGGCATAACCGACGATGCCACTGCTGCCGACACGGCGGTCGCCACCTATCATGTTGCCGTAGAGCTGAAAGCCCAGATTGTCGTATCCGCTGCGCGAGAAGTTTCCCTGATAACCGAGATTCTGCGTCCAGCTCTGGAATTGGTTGCGGTCGAGCAGTTCCGGATGATCGAGCAGCATGTCGAACCGATCGGACAAAGCGCGCGTGTCGGCATCGATCGCTTCGAACGTCATCGCGGCGCTGGCTGCGTACAACTGACCAGAAAGGCTGTTGAGCGACTGCTGCATGGCGGCCGTCGTCTGCGTTTGCTGGATGCTTGCCGCACCACTGACAAAACTGCTCGGCAACGTTTGTGCGGCCGATCCGCTCTGGATGGCATTGTTGATAGTGTTGAAGGCGCCTTGTACGCGTTCGGCGGCGGCATAGGTTGCGGACGAGTATGGCAGCCCCTTGATGCTGGTGAGGTTGACGCTGGTGACATCCAGGTAGGCGTCGTTGGCGTCGTAGCCGATGGTGGCAGTCAATACGACGGAAAGCGCCGTTGTCGGCGTCGAACCCGCAAACGTTCCCGTGAGGCCCTGCGTCGCCGATAAAACGATTGTCTTTGAACTCATGACATAACCGGCATCTGCGCCATAGACATAAAGCTGCGGATTGCCGCTGAGTGTTGCAGCTCCTGTCACCTGCAGCGCCGATCCCAGCGGAACGGCCAGTCTCCCGCCGGTCTGCTGGTAGGTTCCGCTCATGGTGAGATTGGTACTGCCTACCACAAGCGTTCCCTGGCTTGTGATGTTGCCGGTGATGAGCGGCTTGGTCGCCGTGGCCGAATTGCCCGTAACAGCGAATGTTCCGGCGGAAGCGATGTTGACGTTTGATGTCAGAGATACCGCATTCAGCGTGCCGCCGTTGACGTTCGTGTCACCGGTATAGGTAGAAGGCTGGCTCAGGGTAAGCGTGCCGGGGCCATTCATCGTCAAGCCGTATATCCCCGAGATGGGATTGTTCCAACTGGACGTGCCCGAAAAGCTTACGGCAACGTTATCCCAGTTGAATTGCTCCGGACCGTTCACCGCGGCGCCGACGTTGAGTACACCGTAACCGAACGTCGGGTTGGGTTGCGAACCGCCTAATGGCGTTGCGGTGCCGAGCAAGGTCTGGCGTACCAGATCGTTGGAAAAATACGGATAGGCTTGCCATACCAACGCCGCCGCACCCGATACCTCGGGCGCCGCAAACGAGGTGCCTTCCACGATGTAGTAGCTGGGATTGGTCGTGCTGGCGAGCGTGTCTTTGTCTAGCACGATCACATCGCCCGGCGCAGCCAGGCAGTAATTCATGGCGATACCGCACTTGTTCGAATAGCTGTCCAGCTGAGTGGGACTGTTGCTGTTCAACGCAACGGCTACCAACCAGCCTTTTTGCAGATTCGCGTCGTTGGCGATCGACGGCAATGATGCGATGGTGCTCGGGTTGGCTTGTGAATCGTTACCTGCAGCAAAAACCACTAAACCGCCGTTGTTTACGAACGGTGTGTAAGCCGTATCAAAGGCCTGGCTGGTTGCCGTATCGGTACTGCTCCAGGAAATGCCACCCCAGGAGTTGTTCATGACTTTTACGCCGCTGCTGATCAGGTTGCTGTTGACCTGCCCGAGCGGCACGGCATCGGATGGTGCCACCGGCGTCGGCGCGGTGGATCCATTATCGTCCGGCGCGTTGTCATCGATGATGCGTGCGGAGACCAGCGTGGCGCCGGGTGCGATACCGCCGGCAAATTGTCCAAATGATGCACCTGCGGCAATTTCGGACACCCAGGTACCATGTCCGACTACGTCGGGAATACTGGTGTTGTTGGTGCTCGGATCGACATAGATGAGTTCGGGCTGCACGACGCGCCCTGCCACCGCCGGGTTGTTCGGCATGATGCCGCTGTCGACCACGCCGATGATGACGCCGGCGCCGGTATAACCTTGCTTGAAAGCCGCGTAGGTGTTGGTCAATGCAAGCTGCGCATTGATCGGTGGTTGCGGCAGGTTCGAACTCGGTGAAGGCGAAGGTGCCGGCGAAGGTGCCGGTGTTCCGGATGACGATGTTTTTACATTGCTGTTACCGCCGCCTCCGCCGCACCCGCTCAACCCCAGTGCAAGAGCGATCAAAAGCGCGATTTCACGGCGGCGCCACGCCTGCATTCCCGTTGCCATGCATCCACCCCTATTGGCTATGTTGGTCCCCACAACACGCAGATACACCGCTGCCTCCGCAACGGTGACTCGCATAGCTTATTCGCTTGCCCGACGGGATGGGGAGCGCGGCTGAATACGCGATTTCTCACGCTGAAACCGGATTTGCTGCTTTGCATCGAGGACTGCGATAATTCGCAGGTTCTTCCCTGGCGCGAAGCGCCTCTAAGCTCCCTCGGAGATCCCCATGTCGGACGTCAGCGTTGTCATTGCAGGTGCCAAGCGCACTGCCATCGGCTCCTTCCTCGGCCAATTCACCGGCGTGCCCAGCCCCACCCTCGGCGCTACCGCCATTCGGGCGGCACTCGAGCAATCAGGCGTCGCCGCCAGGGATGTCAGCGAAGTCATCATGGGTTGCGTACTGCCCGCCAACCTCGGCCAGGCGCCCGCCCGCCAGGCGGCCCTGCAGGCAGGCCTGCCGGTCGGCACCGGTTGCACCACCATCAATAAAGTCTGCGGCTCGGGCATGAAAGCCATCATGCTGGGACACGACCTGATCAAAGCCGGCTCGGCCGCCCTCGTCGTGGCAGGCGGCATGGAATCCATGACCAACGCACCGCACATGGTGAATGCCCGCGGCGGTATCCGCTATGGCAACGCCGAGCTGGTCGATCACATGGCCTGGGACGGCCTGACCAACCCTTACGACGGCAAGGCCATGGGCGTGTTCGGCGAGCTTTGTGCCGATAAATACCATTTCAGCCGTGAAGAGCAGGACGCCTTCGCCATCGAGTCGGTCAAGCGTTCCAAGGCCGCGCAGGAATCCGGCGCCTTCGCCGATGAAATCGCACCGGTGACCGTGGCCGGCAAGAAGGGCGACGTACGGATCGATACCGACGAGCAGCCAAGCCGTTCGGACATCAACAAGATTCCTTCGCTCAAACCGGCGTTTCGCAAGGAAAACGGCACAATTACCGCAGCCAGCTCGTCAAGCATTTCCGATGGTGCGGCAGCGGTCATCCTGCTTTCGGCGGACGACGCCAAGGCACGCGGCATCAAGCCGCTGGCGCGCATCGTCGCGCATGCCACGCATTCCCAGGAACCGGAATGGTTTACGACCGCACCGGTGGCTGCGATCAGCAAGGTGCTCGACAAGGCCGGCTGGAAAGTGGACGACGTCGATCTGTTCGAAGTCAATGAAGCGTTCGCGGTGGTGGCGATGGCGCCCATGCGCGAGCTGGGCATTTCGCATGAAAAGCTCAACGTCAACGGCGGCGCTTGCGCGCTTGGCCATCCCATCGGTGCCAGCGGTGCACGTTTGGTGGTGACCTTGCTCAACGCTTTGAAAACCCGAGGCTTGCGTCGCGGTGTGGCGGCGTTATGCATTGGTGGCGGCGAAGCTACTGCTGTCGCAATCGAACGCCTGGATTAAGCTACACACCGTTGCATATGACCCGGCCGGGCTAAATACCCGGCCGTTGGTTTTAAATGCGGCTTAAAAGTTGTTTGTTGAAACAGGTAGCGCGTTTAACGTGAAAGCGCTATTAATAATCCGCCAAATGGCATTCCACGGCTAAGGAGATTTATTATGAAGTTCACGCGTACCCTTCTCGCCTCCGCGCTTGTCGCGCTGCTGGCGGCTTGCAGCAACGGCGCGCAGGATGCCGCGCAGGACGCACAGAAGTCAGCTGATCAGGCCCAGCAAGCAGCTTCTCAGGCTGCTGATCAGGCTCAGAAGGCCGCTGCCGCCTCCACGGCTGCCACTCCGGCTGCTGCTGCTCCGGCTTCCACCGCCGGTGCCGCTCCCGCTTCCACCGCCGCGCCCAGCGCCGGCGATGCGATGAAGAGCGCAGCTTCCAATGCTTCGGAGGCTGCTGACAAGGCTGCCGACGCTGCCAAGTCGGCTGCTACCGCTGCGAAGGACGCCAAAGACGCCTCGAAGGGCAACTGATTCTTCGCGAGGTTTCGGAAAACCGGCCGCCATGTGCGGCCGGTTTTTTTATGGGCCGTGCAAAAACCAGCTGTGGATGTGGCAATGCAGCGGGCCGCTTTCGTGCAGGATCCATACTCAGGCCGTTATGATGCGTGGTTTAGCCAGACGATCAGCACGACATCATGAGCGTCCTCCTCTCGCAGATCGATTCCCGCTCACCGGAATTCCAAGCCAGCCACGCGCACTTGCACTCTCTCGTGGATGACCTGCACCGCGAACTGGCACGCACTGCCGAAGGCGGCGGTACCAAGGCGCGCGCGAAACATACGGCCCGCGGCAAGCTGCTGCCACGCGAACGTGTCCGCGCATTGCTCGACCCTGGCTCGCCTTTCCTGGAGCTGTCGCCATTGGCTGCGCACGGCTTGTATGACAATGCGGCACCTGCCGCAGGCATCATCACAGGCATCGGCCGCGTGCACGGTACCGAGGTGGTGATCGTCGCCAATGACGCAACGGTCAAAGGCGGCACCTACTTTCCGATCACCGTGAAAAAGCATCTGCGCGCACAGGAAGTGGCGCTGGAAAATCGCCTGCCTTGCATCTATCTGGTCGATTCCGGCGGAGCCTTCCTGCCGATGCAGGACGAAGTGTTCCCGGATAAAGAACACTTCGGCCGCATTTTCTATAACCAGGCGCGCATGTCGGGTCTGGGCATTCCGCAGATTGCGGTGGTCATGGGTTCGTGCACGGCCGGCGGCGCTTATGTGCCGGCCATGAGCGATGAAACCATCATCGTGCGGGAGCAAGGCACGATCTTCCTCGGTGGCCCACCGCTGGTGAAGGCCGCGACCGGCGAAGTGGTCGACGCGGAAGCGCTCGGCGGCGCGGACGTGCATACATCCGTCTCGGGCGTGGCCGATCACTTTGCGGAAAACGATGCGCATGCGCTGTCCATTGCGCGCGACATCGTTGCCAGCCTCAATCGCAAAAAGCCGATGCCGCTGGCGCTGAAGCCACCGGTGGAACCGCGTTATGCGGCCGAAGAACTCTACGGTGTGATTCCGCGGGATACGCGCCGTCCGTTCGATATCCGCGAAGTGATCGCGCGTATCGTCGATGGCTCGGAGTTCCATGAGTTCAAGGCTCGCTATGGCAAAACCTTGGTATGCGGCTTCGCGCATATCCATGGGTATCCGGTGGGCATCGTCGCCAACAACGGCATTTTGTTTTCCGAGTCGGCACTCAAGGGCGCGCACTTCATCGAGTTGTGCAACCAGCGCAACGTACCGCTGGTGTTCCTGCAGAACATCACCGGCTTCATGGTCGGCAAGAAGTACGAAAACGCCGGCATCGCAAAGGATGGAGCAAAGATGGTGACCGCCGTGGCCTGCTCGCAGGTTCCCAAGTTTACGGTGGTCATCGGGGGTAGCTTCGGTGCCGGCAACTATGCGATGTGTGGCCGTGCCTATGGCGCGCGCTTCCTGTGGATGTGGCCGAATGCGCGCATCAGCGTGATGGGCGGCGAGCAGGCAGCAAGCGTATTGGCTACGGTGAAGCGCGATGGCATGGAAACGGCTGGACAAAGCTGGAGCGCGGAAGAGGAGGAAGCCTTCAAGGCGCCGATCCGCGAACAATACGAACAGCAAGGACATCCATATTACGCAAGCGCGAGGTTGTGGGACGACGGCATCATCGATCCCGCCGATACACGACGCGTATTGGGACTTGCCATTTCCGCGTCGTTGAATGCGCCGATCGAACCTCAGCGTTATGGCGTATTCCGCATGTAACAAGTGATAGCGCGGCCTGGCCGCAGCCAAGGATGTTTGCAGGGGATTTGAGATGATCGTTGGCATCGATCTGGGTACTACACATTCGTTGATCGGCTACTACGGCGAAGACGGTCCGATACTTTTTCGCAATGCGCTTGGCGGGTATCTCACGCCTTCGGTGGTAAGCCTCGACGACCAGGAGCACATGCTGGTCGGCGAAGCCGCACGCGATCGCCTGATCAGTCATCCGCGTTCGACCGTTGCGGCGTTCAAGCGATGGATGGGCTCTTCGCGCGAAACCGAGCTCGGCCACCGCAGCTTCCGGCCGGAAGAGTTGTCCGCACTGGTCTTGCGAACACTGCTCGCCGACGCAGAAGCCGCACTTGGCGAGAAGGTCCAGGAGGCGGTGATCAGCGTGCCCGCCTATTTCTCCGATGCGCAACGCAAAGCCACGCGTGCTGCCGGTGAACTCGCCGGCATCAAGGTCGAGCGTCTGATCAATGAACCGACAGCCGCCGCGCTGGCCTATGGGCTGCAAGACCGCAAAGACGGCAATCACTTTCTGGTGTTCGACCTGGGCGGGGGCACGTTCGACGTATCGGTATTGGAGATGTTCGAGGGCGTTGTCGAAGTTCATGCCAGCGCCGGCGACAACTATCTCGGCGGCGAGGATTTTCTCGACGTTCTGCAGACGGCCTGCCTTGCTGACCTAAAGCTTGAAAAAGATGACTTTTCACTGGTCGAACGCGGACTGCTGCGCCGCAAGCTCGAAGCCGCCAAGCGCAATCTGAGTCAGTACTCTGACGTGCAGGTGGAGGGCCAGATCGGTCAGCGTGACATTCGCTGGAGCATCGATCAGGGACGTTTCCTGCAACTCGCCGAACCGCTCATGCAACGCATGCGCGCGCCACTGGAGCGCGCCCTGCGCGACGCCCGCCTGCGCCCCGATCAACTCGACGAAATCGTGTTGGTGGGTGGTGCCAGCCGCATGCCGCTGATATCGCGGCTCATCGCGCGCATGTTCGGCAAGTTGCCGTTGCGTCACGTCAATCCGGATGAAGCCATCGCGCTGGGCGCTTGCGTCGCTTCGGGATTGAAAAGCCGCAACGCAAAGCTGGAAGAAATCATTCTCACGGACGTGTGCCCTTACACGCTGGGTGTGGAGATCGGCCAGCGGGATGCACAAGGTCATATCCAGAATGGTTTGTTCTCGCCGATCATCCAGCGCAACAGTGTGGTGCCGATCAGCCGGGAAAGCAGCTATTGGCCGATGGCCGAGCGGCAGGCGACGCTAAGCTTGAAGGTCTACCAAGGAGAGAACCCGCTCGTCGCGAACAACATCAAGCTGGGCGAACTCGACATTCCGCTCAATCCGAATTTGCCTGTCGCGCAAAACGAAATCGCGGTCCGGTTCACGTATGACATCAATGGCGTTCTGCAGATCGAGGTCACGCCCAAAGCTACGGGCATACGACACGAGCTGCTGCTGGAGCAAAATCCAGGCATGCTCAGCGAAGCGGAGATCCGCACACGACTGGCGGCGTTGTCGGAATTGAAAATCCATCCTCGCGCCAAGCAGGAAAACATCGCTTTGCTTGCCCGCGCGGAACGTCTGTTCGAAGAACATATCGCGGCCCGCCAAATTTTGCAGCAATGGATCGGCCAGTTTCGCCAGACGCTGGAAACGCAGGACGAGCGCCTGATCCGTGAACATCAGCGGAGTTTCGGCGAGGCGCTGGATTCGCTGGAAGCGAAACTGTGAATGGGCCGTTCGAACTGCTGGGCCTGGTCGCGGATGACGCAGATGAAGCCGATGTCAAACGTGCCTACGCGCGTCTGCTGCGGACGACGCGGCCAGATGAGGATCCGGATGCATTTCAGCGCCTGCACACGGCCTACAAGCTCGCATTGGCACATGTAAGCGCGCGCACGACGAATCGAGCTGTCTCTCCGCCAGCAGCCCGGGTCGTTGCCGCGGAAGATTCCGCCTTGCCGCGCAAGGAAGCAGCGGCGAAAGATACGCACTCATCACCCCCCACCCTTCTCGACGCGACGGCATGGCCGGCGCCGAACCTCGGCATGCTGGCTGACGAAATCATCCGTGCGGCGGTCGATACAGAACAGCATGAAGCTTTTTCCAGCTGGCTGACGGCGCGGCCGGAGTTCTGGGCCATCCAGGTCAAGCAGCAGGTCAGCCGCATCGTCATCCACCGCCTTTTTCAGCAGCCGCGGCCCATGTCCTCTTACCACCTGGATGCGCTACTGCATTTCTTCGACCTGGACCACGTACTCTCCGGCATCAATCCCATCGCCTTGCAGCAGTTGCGTCGACGCCAGCTGACGTTGTGGGAAATGATTCCCCGTAATCACCGCGAACTGGCGCGGCGCATACGCATGATGGGAGGTTCGCAGCCGGATGTAGCCTCGATCCGAGAAGATCTCGCATTGCTGCAACGCCCCCTCAGTACATGGCGTGTCATGGCGGCAGCCTTGCAGTTTGGCCGGGTGGGCGAGATGGGGCGTCTTATTCAAGCCCTTTGTCATGGGCGACTTGAAGAACTGCCTTCGTCCATCGACCGCGACCATGCACAGTTCTGGCTTAAAGCCGCGGTCCCCAGGACGATATCGTGGCCGCGTTTCACCCTGGGATCGCTGCGAGCCGCCCTTGCGGCCCTAGGGTGCGGGCTGGCCGCCCTGGGTCTGTCCCTGCTCAGCGGCTCATCGCGCGCGAGCGAGGGATCGGCAGCAAGCGAATGGCTTACGACAGCCGAGGTGTCCACCATCGTGGCTGGCACCGTGTTCGCGCTATGGCTGATCTACGCGGGATATGCGTGGCTGGATTGGTGGCAGGGTTTGCCGGAGTCTTCGCCATCGCAGCGCCCGTGGCTGCGTCGACTGATATTGCCGGTGCTTTCCGCATGGGGTCTTGTGCTTTATGCAGTGGGACCAACGCATTCGATGGCATGGACGCTGATTGTTCCGAGTTTCGTGATCGCCGTTCGCCGTTTCCGTCGGCGCAATGCAGGATTTTCACCACGACTGAATCGGGTGCTTCCCGCAGCGATCGTTATCGGCATGGCCTGCCTCAACCCGCTGGCGCAAGTGCTACGTGAAGGAAGCTTGCCCATCGTACCGATAGCGGCGTGTGCAGCCTTTTGCATGTGGGCCGTCGATCTGTGGCGACATCGCGCCCATCTGCATCCGAGCTTTGCGCGCACCTGACTGATACACGCACTGCCACGTCGTCAATGACGCCGCGGCCGAAATTCCAGCGGCAAGGCATCGCCCTGCGCACGAGCAGGCGGCTTGGGACCGCAGGCACCGCATGTGCTGCAACCGTCACTGCAGCTGCCAGTCGCCTGCTTGGGTTGCATGCGCCGCCCCAAGGCCTGCACCCATGCGGCATGCCCAGGCTGGCGGAATCCGATCGACGCAGACGCCAACCAACGGTTGGTAAGCTGCGGTGCGAGCTTGCGAAACGCATACAGCGCGCTCACCAGTACGACCAACCCGACCGCTACATATTGGATAAACAGGCTCGTGCTCACAGGAATAACCTCGCCACCTGATAGGTGACCAGCGACGCCGCATAGGCTACGGCGAACATATAACCGAAGGAAATGGCGACATTGCGCCAGGAATTCGTCTCGCGTCGGACAACGGCGAGCGTGGACATGCACTGCGGTGCAAACGCAAACCACACTAGCAGTGACAACGCCGTTGCCAGCGAGAAATTAGCCGTCAAGGCATGCGCAAGGCCACCATGCTGCACATCGCCGCTGACGGCATACACCGTCGCCAGCGTGGCCACGGCTGTTTCGCGCGCAGCGAAGGCAGGGATCAGCGACAAGCTGATCTGCCAGTTGAAACCCAGCGGCGCAAAGATGTGCTGCAGAAAGCGGCCTAGGTAACCGGCGAAGCTGTAATTGATGGCCGGACCGGTGGCCCCCGCCGGCGGTGCGGGGAAGGTAGAGATAAACCACATCAGCACGGTCAAGGCCAGGATGACGCCAGTGAGCCGTTTGAGAAAGATCGTGCCACGCTCCCACAGACCGATGGCAACGTCGCGAGCCCTCGGCAGGCGATACGAAGGCAGTTCCATCAGCAACGCGTGTTCGCTCTTGTCACGACGCATGCGCTTGATCACCCAGCCTACCGTCATTGCCCCAGTGATGCCGGCCACGTACAAGGCGAACAGCACCACGCCTTGCAGATTGAACACACCCAATACTCTGCGCGTGGGAATGAAAGCACCGATCAAGAGGGCATAGACCGGCAGGCGCGCCGAACATGTCATCAGCGGTGCCACCAGGATGGTGGCCAGACGATCGCGCGGATCGGTGATGCTGCGCGTGCCCATGATGCCGGGAATCGCGCAGGCGAAACTCGACAACAGCGGAATGAACGAACGCCCGGTCAGCCCCACCGACACCATCAGCCGGTCCAGCAGGAAGGCGGCACGCGGCAGATAGCCCGACTCCTCCAGCATGAGGATAAAAAAGAACAGCACCAGGATCACAGGCAGAAAGCCGAGCACCGTACCCAAGCCACCGAACACGCCGCTGATCAACAGGTCGCGCAGCGGTCCAGCCGGCAGGATGACTGCGGCGTGCTCGCCAAGGTCCGTAAAGAGGTTGCCGATCAAATCGCTCATCGGCTTGCCGGAGGCATATACCGCCTGGAACACCAGGAACATCACGACCGCCAAGGTGATCAAGCCGAACACTGGATGCAGCACCCAGCGATCCAGCATGTCGTCGATCACCGCGGTCGCGCGCGGCATGGTCACGGTGGCCGCCATCAGTTCACGCACTTCAGCATGCAGATCGGCGCGGCTTGCCGGATCGTCAGGTAGTGCAGGCGGCGCTTGCGGCAAGTCGCCGTCGACGCGCTCGACCAACGCTCGCGTGCCGCCGCGCTTGATCGCTACCGTCTCCACTACAGGGATGCCAAGGCGACGCTGCAAGGTCGGTACGTCAATCACGATGCCGCGACGGCGCGCGGCATCCATCATGTTCAGCGCCAGCACCACTGGCCGGCCGAGGCGCTTGACCTCCAGCACAAAACGCAAATGCAGACGAAGGTTGGTGGCATCGGCCACGCAGACGATCAGATCCGGTGCAGCCTCACCCGGATAATTACCTTCGAGCACGTCGCGGGTGATCTGTTCGTCGGGACTGGCGGCGTCAAAGCTGTATGTACCCGGTAGATCGAGAATCTGCAGCACGCGTCCGGATGGCGCCGCAAAACGGCCCTCCTTCCGTTCCACGGTGACGCCCGCGTAGTTGGCGACTTTTTGGCGACCGCCAGTAAGCTGATTGAACAGAGCCGTCTTGCCACAGTTAGGATTGCCAACCAGGGCGACGCGCAACGTACCGGCGCTCATGCGACTTCCTCCTGCACCGTTACCCGTGCCGCTTCTGCCCGCCGCAGGGCGAATCGCGTCGAGCCGATCTGGATCAGCAGCGGATCGGCGCCAATCGGCCCCCGCGCCACCAGCCTCACCCGCTCGCCCGCGACAAAACCCAGGTCGCGCAGTCGTTGCGCGATCATGTCATCAGCGTGGGCATCTTCAACTCGTTCAACCACGGCGTACGCACCTTTCGGCAAGTCGGACAGGCGCACAGTTGTTACTTTTCTAAATAAGAATGGTTCGCATTGTAGCCTTTTTTCACAAGCGGTACAGGGGGTGCCCCCTAAACGCTCGCGGAAAAGAAAAAATGGGTCTCCGAGCCGGCTTCATTAAGATGCCCGCATTTCCTTGCAGGACCGCCCATGACTACTTCGATACAGATCGCCGATCGTGCCGGCATTCGCGAACTTCGGCTGAATCGTCCGGACGTGCACAACGCCTTTGACGACCACCTGATCGGCGAGCTCACCCTTGCCTTGCAGGAAGCGGGGCGCGACAGCCGCCTACGCGCCATCGTGCTGACCGGCGTGGGAGCCAGCTTCTCCGCCGGAGCGGACCTGGAATGGATGCTCGGCATGGCAAAAGCCAGCGAAGCAGAAAACCGGGAGGATTCCCTGCGCCTTGCCGCGCTGATGCGCACGCTGCAATTTCTTCCCAAGCCCACTGTTGCGCGCGTCAACGGCGCCGCCTATGGAGGGGGCGTGGGGCTTATCGCCTGTTGCGATATCGCCATTGGCGTGACCACGGCCAAATTCGGCCTGACCGAAGTAAAACTCGGTTTGGTGCCGGCAGTGATTTCGCCCTATGTCATCGCCGCTATCGGTCTGCGGCAAGCGCGACGCTTGTTCATGACCGGCGAGATCTTTGACGCCGATACCGCGGCGCGCATCGGTTTGCTGCACCACACCGTGTCGGCCGAGAGCCTGGATGAAACCGTACACGCCGTCCTCCAGCAGCTGCTCAAGGCCGGCCCGATTGCACAGATCGAAGCGAAGCGGTTGGCGCTTGGCATGCACGGGCTTGACGAACCCACGGCGGAACGCATCGACCGTGACAACGCAGCGCTGATCGCTCGCCTGCGCGTCTCAGACGAAGGCCAGGAAGGCTTGAGTGCGTTCCTCGATAAACGCGCGCCTGGCTGGACACGCTATAGCTGACACTATGGTGGCAGCAGGCTGATTTAGCCTTGCGACGTCCACCTTTCGTTTCCAATCAGGAGTTGTGCCATGAAACGCATCGTTCATATCGATGACATCGAGCTGCAATCGTTTCCACCCGGATTCGGCCCTAGCGGCGAAACGGCGCAACGCTTCGAGGCACGCATGGGTCGCGTATCCATGCAGTTGGGTGCGCAAAAACTCGGCTACAACATCACGGCGGTGCCGCCCGGCAAGCGTGCCTTTCCGTTGCATAACCATCGCGTCAACGAAGAGATGTTTTTTATCCTGGAAGGGGAAGGCGAAATTCGCGTCGGCGCTGAACGGTATCCCATACGAAAGGGTGACATCATCGCCTGTCCGCCCGGTGGCCCGGAAAGCGCACATCAGATCATCAATACCGGCCCCGTCGAGATGCGCTACCTCGCCGTAAGCAGCAAGCTTTCACCGGAAATTTGCGAATACCCGGATTCGAACAAATACGGCATCCAGGGCGATTTCGGGCCTGATGCAGAAGGTAAGCCGCAAATGATCCGAATTGTCATGCGCCAAGGGGATACCGCGGATTATTGGGAAGGTGAATAACCGGCTCAGCTTGCGTGCCACAGGCGGAATGAGGGGACACCTCCGCACACTCATGTGCGCACAAGCCGCCGTGGGCGCCGCAACAGTGCTGTAACCCGGGATCACGCCCTGGGCAGCTTTGGATCTGGCGAAGGGAAAGCCGTGCTGCGCTGCGCATCGGCGAGATCGGGCAATTCTGCTAGTTTTATGGGCTTTGCAGCTTCTGCGAGCCCTCGCATGTTCGAGCGTGTACTGATTGCCAATCGCGGTGAAATTGCCTGCCGCGTCATCCGCACCTGCCGGCGTTTAGGCATTCGCACGATTGCGGTGTACTCCGAAGCCGACAAGGACGCGCAGCATGTGCGTTTAGCGGATGAAGCGTGGCCGATCGGAGGCCCTCGTCCGGCGGACTCCTACCTCCGCGGTGAGGCTATTCTCGATGTTGCCAGGATGTCCGGCGCGCAGGCCATCCATCCCGGTTACGGCTTTCTTTCCGAGAACACCGCGTTTGCGCGGGCATGCACCGAAGCAGGCGTCACGTTCATCGGCCCACGCCCTGAAAGCATCGAAGCGATGGGGTCCAAGGCAGCGGCAAAAGCGTTGATGGAACATCATCACGTACCGCTGGTACCGGGCTACCACGGCGATGACCAATCGCCCGGGGTGCTTGCCACGCAAGCGCGCAAGACCGGTTTTCCGCTGATGATCAAAGCGGCCGCGGGCGGTGGTGGCAAAGGCATGCGCATCGTGCGCGCTGAAAACGAATTTGCGGACGCGCTGGCATCCGCTCAGCGCGAAGCAGCCAGCTCGTTCGGCGATACACGGGTGATTCTGGAGCGTTATGTCGAGCACCCCCGGCATATCGAATTCCAAGTCTTCGGCGACAGCCAGGGCCATATCATTCACTTGAACGAACGCGAGTGTTCGGCACAACGCCGCTATCAAAAAGTGCTGGAGGAAACGCCCTCCCCCTTCCTCACTCCCGAACGGCGGGAAGCGATGGGCATGGCGGCGGTGGCGGCGGCCAGGGCCGTGAATTACGTCGGCGCAGGCACCGTGGAATTTATCGTGGCGCAGGACGGCACGTTTTATTTCATGGAAATGAACACGCGCCTGCAGGTGGAGCACCCCGTCACCGAAGCAACGCTGGGCGTCGACCTGGTGGAATGGCAGTTGCGCATCGCGGCGGGTGAATCGCTGCCATGGCAGCAGGAAGATGTGCAGGCGCATGGGCACGCGATCGAAGTGCGCCTGTACGCCGAGGATCCGGATCAACAATTCCTGCCTAGCTCCGGTACCTTGCGCACGTTACGTTTACCCGCACCATCGGCGCATGTGCGCCTGGATGGCGGCGTTGTCGAAGGCGATACCGTAACGATTTTTTACGATCCGATGATCGCCAAGCTCATCGTGCATGACACGGATCGCGTGCAAGCCTTGCAGCGCCTGCGTGAGGCGCTCGCGGAAGCAGATATCGCCGGCCCGAAATCCAACATCGCGTTTCTCGAACGGTTGGTCCGTCATCCGGCCATCATCGAAGGACGGATCGACACCGGTTATCTGGATCGGCATCTTGATGAATTTCTAACCGGCGATGCGTCACCCTCTGAACATGTTCTCTTTGCCGCTGCCACTGCCGCGCTGCTCGATGACGAACGTACGGCCATTGCCGATACGTCGCATGGCAGCGATCCGTATTCGCCTTGGTCGCGCGCCGATGCATGGCGTATCGGGCATGCGGGCAAGCGGATCGTCGCGCTGGCGTTGCGCGAACAACGGTATGAAGTCGAGGCGCACGGACACGGCGGCAACTATCGCTTGCAGGTCGGCTCGTCGCGCTGCGAAGTGCAAGGTGCACGCAACCTTGGCGGCACGCTCGGCGTACGCTTCGACGGCCAGGCGATCCGTTTATCCCTCTATGTCGACCGCGATCGCATCCTGCTGCACGATACGAACGGGCAGCGGTACACCTTTCACTGTGCTGCTGCGTTTGCATGGGAATCCAGCGAAGGCGGCGGAGGCAACCAGATCATCGCACCCATGCCCGGTCGCATCGTGCTGGTAAAGGCGCAAGCAGGCGATAACGTTGAGGAAGGTCAGGAATTGCTCGTGATGGAAGCGATGAAAATGGAGCTAGCCTTGAAGGCGCCGCGCAAAGGCACCATTGAAAGCGTGAGTGCAACGCAAGGCGAGTTTGTGGAAGCCGACGCCGTACTCGTTCGCTTCGCGTCGTGAACCACCGCCCGGTTGCAGGAGCTTCTGCATGAACGTTTCCGAGGTTCGCATCGTCGAAGTCAGCCCGCGCGACGGGTTGCAAAACGAAAAGACGTTGCTTCCACCCGACATCAAGATCGCCTTGATCGACCGGCTTTCCGCGACCGGCCTGAAGACGATTGAAACCACCAGTTTCGTAAGCCCCACCTGGGTGCCACAACTGGCTGACGCCGCGGAAGTGTTTCGTGGTATCCGCAAAGTGCCGGGCGTGACCTACCCCGTGCTGGTACCGAACGAACAGGGCTATCGGCTGGCGCGCGCTGCCGGCGCGACCGAGGTATCGGTGTTCACCGCGGCATCCGAAGCCTTCAACCGGGCCAACATCAATGCATCCATCGACGAATCGCTGCGGCGATTCGAGCCGGTACTTGAGGAAGCAAAAGCCGAAGGCATCAAGGTGCGCGGCTATGTGTCCACGGCACTGGGATGCCCCTATCAAGGCGAAGTACCGCTGACCAGCGTGGTCAATGTAGCAAAGCGTCTGTATGAGATGGGCTGCTATGAAATTTCGGTGGCCGATACCATCGGCGTGGGCACGCCTGCGAAAGCGCGTGCCATGCTGCACGCGGTATCGCAGGAAATTCCGCTGCACGCATTGGCCGTCCATTTCCATGACACCTATGGCCAGGCATTGGCCAATATCCTGGCCTGTCTGGAAGAAGGGGTACGGGTGATCGACAGCGCGGTCTCCGGTACCGGCGGCTGCCCGTATGCCAAGGGCGCTACCGGTAATGTGGCCAGCGAGGACGTGGTGTACATGCTGCATGGCATGGGTATGCAAACGGGTATCGACCTGGATCAGCTCATTGCTACCGGTGCGTGGCTTTCGACACAGCTCAACAAACCAACGGCTAGCCGGGTTACGAAGGCACGCACGACCGCCGCTTGATGTTCTTTAGCAACGAGCTCCCTCCCCGAATGCGAAAGGGGTTGGTAAGCTCGCCGTCATGACTGACTTTCTTATCCGCCCCGTAGAGCCGCGTGACAACGCGGCAGTTGCCAACATCATCCGTACCGTGATGCCCGAGTTCGGCGCCGATGGCCCCGGCTTCGCCATTCACGATGCCGAAGTGGACGCGATGTCCGTTGCTTATGGCCGCCCGCGTAGCGCGTATTTCGTCGTGGAACGCGACGGCATCGTGATCGGCGGCGCCGGCATTGCGCCGCTGGAAGGCGGCGATACGGATGTCTGCGAATTGCGCAAAATGTATTTTCTCCCCGCAGCACGCGGTACCGGCGCAGGGTCAATGATGATGCATCGCTGCCTGGATGCGGCGCGTGGTTTCGGTTTCAAGCGCTGCTACATCGAAACCTTGACCGGCATGGATGCCGCGCAGGCGTTGTATCGCAAACATGGATTCACGCCACTGCAGACACCCATGGGTGGAACCGGCCATTTCAGTTGCGACCGCTTTTACATCTGCGATCTATAACGAGGCGTCTATGACCGGACGCGATCCACGCATCGACGCTTATATCGCCAAGTCGGCCGAATTCGCCCAACCCATCCTCGAACATCTCCGCGCCGTCATACATGCCGCATGCCCCGAGGTGGAGGAAGACATCAAATGGGGTTGTCCGCATTTCGGCTACCAGGGCAAGCTGATGTGTTCCATGGCAGCATTCAAGCAGCATTGCAGTTTCCACTTCTGGCATGGCAAGCAAGTGGTCGGCGAGACGAACCAGGAAGGCATGGGGCAGTTCGGCAAGATCGTGTCCATCAAGGAACTGCCAAGCAAGAAAGAACTGATCGCCTACGTTCGCAAGGCCATGGCGTTGAAAGACGAGGACGTAAAGAAACGACGCCCTGTAACGACACGAAAACCACCTCCGCTATTGCCGTCCGATTTTGCCACGCTGTTGAAGAAGCACACGGCGGCTCGCAAGACCTATGACGCCTTCAGCCCGAGCGCGCAGCGCGAATACGTCGACTGGATAACGGAAGCCAAGACCGACACCACTCGCCAGAAACGTATAGCCACCGCTTTGGAGTGGCTGACGGAAGGCAAGCATCGCAACTGGAAATATCAGAAATGATCCGAGTCGCCCGAGCCGAAGATGCCGACGCCATCCACGCTATCTATACGCCCGCGATTACCGATACGGCGATTACCTTCGAAACCGAACTTCCTGGCGCCGACGCGATGCGCCAGCGCATCGTCACCCGCTTGCAGCACTACCCATGGCTGGTATGGGAGGAACACGGTGAGGTATGGGCCTATGCCTATGCCACTCGATTTCGAGAACGCGCCGCCTATGACTGGATTGCGGAGACATCGATCTATGTGCATGGCGACGCACGTCGACGAGGCATCGCACGCCGCCTTTACGGCACATTGCTGAATGTCATGCGCTTGCAAGGTATCAATCAGGCGGTGGGAGTCATCACGCTGCCGGGCGAGGTCAGCGTCGCGCTGCACGAGACGATGGGTTTTACGCCGGCCGGTGTCTGGCGCAAGGCCGGCTACAAATTGGAGCGCTGGTGGGATGTGGGGGTATGGCAGAAGGAATTGCAACCTGCCACGAATCCACCCAAGGCCGTGCAGCTGTTTTCATCACTCATCGGGTCGCCTTCGCTACAGGCCTTGCTATACACCTGACAGATTGCGGGTGGCGCCTTGACCCGAACCATCCGGCGGCCCTCAAAACATCGGGCAGGCTAAAAGCCTGCCCGAAAAACACTGAACAAGATGATCAGTGGCTGGCTGCGATGATGCTAAGGATCGCGCCAGTGGTGACGGCTGCAAGCAGGAAATCACCGTTATCGCTGCGAATGTAGTGATAGCCGCGCGGCGGCGGCTTGAGGTGATAGTGACGCCAGTCACTCACCACATATTGACTACCCCGATAAGCGGGAGGGATATGGCCGCCTCGCTTATACCAACCTTCATGCCGACCCTGGTCGTACATGCCGTGGTAGTGCCCGTGAGGCGCCGAATGCGGCGGCGGTGGCCGGTGGTGATCATCTTGAGCCAGGGCGAATTGCGACGACAGCAGCATCGCACTGCAAAAAATCATCGCTCCTAATTGCTTTTTCATGGCGTTCTCCTTGTGTGAGTGGAGTTGCACGGTCAATCGTAGGCTCTGCCAAGATCATGACGTCGCAAGATCTTGGTAGAGCACGGCGCCTCCGCACGAATGACCGACGCGGCATCAAGATCACGTCAGCCTCCCGAATGCTATGTGAATCCTGTGTCGCTGGCGAGACACCTGTTCAGCTCGCTGGAACCAGAACGGGTAACGAACCTGGTGCGTTACTATTGCGGTTTTGGTTCCCGGACATCCCCCTATGCAGCTCGATCAAGTCAAAGCCATCATCACCGGCGGCGCTTCCGGTCTCGGCCATGCTGTCGCTCAACACCTGGTGACCCATGGCGGTCGCGTCGCTTTGTTCGACGTCAATGAAGAAAAAGGCCAGGAAGCCGCCAAGGCCCTGGGTGGCCACGCGCACTTCTTCCGCACTGACGTCACCTCCGAGGACGGTGTGGCGACGAACGTTGCATCGGCACGGGACGCCCTGGGCGGCTTGAACGTCGTGATCAACTGTGCCGGCATCCTCGGCGCAGGGCGCGTGCTGGGCAAGGAAGGCCCGATGCCCTTGGGTACGTTCGCCACCACGGTGATGGTGAATCTGGTCGGCAGCTTCAATGTCGCCAAAGCCGGGGCCGCGCTGATGCAGCAGAACGAGGCCGGCGAAGACGGCGAGCGTGGCGTGATCATCAACACGGCCAGTGTGGCGGCTTATGAAGGCCAGATCGGTCAGGCCGCCTACTCCGCCTCCAAAGGCGGCGTCGTAGGCATGACCTTGCCGATGGCGCGCGAGCTGTCGCGCTTCGGTATCCGTGTCGCAACCATCGCGCCGGGTATCTTTTGGACGCCCATGGTGGACGGCATGCCGCCACAGGTGCAGGAATCGTTGTCAGCCTCGATCCCCTTTCCCTCGCGCCTGGGCAAGCCGGAGGAATTCGCGGCAACTGTCGCGTTTATCCTGGGCAACCGCTACATCAACGGCGAGACGATTCGGCTGGATGGTGCGGTAAGGCTGGCGTCCAAGTAGGGCGCGGGAGAAACAGGTAACGCCTATCGCCCCGCCGTCCTGCCTGCCTGTTTCTTTTTCCAATCTGCACGACCTTCGCTGATTCCGCTTTTCCCATTCACTCACTCTCATCACCGACATTCCATGAAAGCTTCCGACGTCAAGAAAGGCAACGTAGTCGAACACGAAGGCACCGTGTATCAAGTGCGCGACATCGAGCGCAGCGCACCTACGGCGCGTGGCGGCAATGTCACGTTCCGCTTCACGCTGTACTCCATTCCGGGAGGGCGCAAGTTCGATCTCAGCCTGCGCGCGGACGATGACCTCAAGGAAATGGAGCTGGTTCGTCGCGCCGCCAATTTTTCGTATATGGATGGCGAGGCCTATGTGTTCATGGACAATGAAGACTACACGCAGTACACCCTCGATCCGGAACTGATCGGCGATAACGCCGGCTACATCGTCGAAAGTGTGGAAGGTTATTACGTGCAAGTCATCGACGATGCGCCGGTAGGACTGCAAGTACCCACCAGCGTGCAACTTACGGTGGTGGATACAGCACCCGAATTGAAAGGCGCCAGCGCCACCAAGCGCACCAAGCCGGCCAAACTCAACACCGGCATCGAGATCCAGGTACCGGAATACATCAGCAACGATGAAAAAGTCTGGGTGAATACATTGACGGGCGAGTTTGCCGGCCGCGTTTCATAAACGACAGAACACCGTTGCAAACACCATCGCATTGGCGGCGGCGTTGAACCACACCCAAACGGCGCCATTTCGGCGCCGTTTGGGTGTGTCGATCCCAGGCGACATCGTTAGCTGGCTGAGGCAGAATCGATCCACTTGAGCGTTCTCCCCGGCCATGTCGACTCGAGACTATTCGCTGCGCGCCAGCGTGTTGCAAAGCCTGACCGCGACCAAGCGCCCGGATGTACCGGTGTGGGTCGTGGTGCGCAACACGGCGGCAGTTGTGCTGCCCCTCGCCATAGGCATGTGGACCGGACACGGCGAGGCAGGGTTGGCGATCGGTGTCGGTGCGCTCGACACCATGTTTTCTGATCAGCCCGGCCCGTATCGCCAGCGCCTCAGGCAACTGGTGTTGGCCTCTGCGGTCGCGGGATTCGCTTCGCTTTGTGGTTTCCTGGTTGGCGGCAATCTGGCGTTGATGCTGGCCGCCACGGCGATATTCGGTTTCTTTGGTGGCCTGCTGGTAGTTTTCGGCGCCGATATTGCGCGCGTAGGCATGACCAGCATGATCCTGCTCGTCGTCACCGCCGCCACACCCACGCCATTCGGTCAAGCCATCAACGGCGCCCTGCTGATTTTCGCCGGTGGCCTGTTGCTGGCACTGTTCTCCGTCGCAGCATGGCCACTGCAGCGCTATGGCCCGGAGCGACAGGCACTGGCCACCGTCTATCGCGGGCTGGCAACTCTGGCAGAAAGCCGTGCCAACGAAGCACAGGACGTGCCCGCGCTTACCGAAGCCATGACCACGCTGCAGCAGACATTGCTGGGCCGGCACCATGCCCGTGGCCGAGCCATGGAAGCATTCGCCGTGTTGCTGGAACTGGCTGAACGTATCCGCCTGGAGCTGATCGCCATGAAGGAAATGCACGGCGCGACCGGTGTCCTCGCGTTATTTCGCACCGACGCGGCACGTGTACTCCATGCGATTGCCGAGGCGCTTGAACAAGGCGTCCTACCCGATCGGGCCTTACGCACGCTGCATACACTACAAGCCAGCGAACGCACATTGCTGGACGATCGCGCACGCCAGGACAGCATCGCTACGCATATCCACGCCTTGTCCGGTCAACTGGCTGCGGCAGTACGTAATGCCAACTGGGCCGGGTCGCATGGCGAACAGCGCGCGGAAACCGCCGAAATGCGCTTACCGCGCGCATTGCGCGGCAGCTCTGCGCTGGCCACTTTGCGCGCCAGCCTCAGCACGCGTTCCGTCGCCTTCCGGCACGCCACGCGCTGCGCCGTCTGCTTGAGTCTCGCCTTGCTTATTTCACGTATGGGAGGATTGCCGCACGGCTATTGGCTGCCGATGACAGCCGCTATCGTATTGCGTCCCGATTTCGCCGCTACGTTCAACTTTGGTCTGCTGCGTGTCGTCGGCACCCTCCTTGGCCTGGTGCTGACCACCGCCTTGCTGTATGTCACGCCCCACGATCCCTGGGCGCATCTGGCGCTGATGGCTGTGCTGTGCATGGCGTTCCGTTATCTAGCCACCGCGCATTACGGTGTTGCGGTGGCAGCGTTGACCGGCACCGTGGTGATCCTGCTTTCCTACGAAGGGGTGGACTCCAACACGGCTGTGATGGACCGCGTCATCAATACCGTACTCGGCAGTGGCATGGCCTTGCTCGCCTACCTCGTATGGCCGACATGGGAACGTGGGCGAGCGCGCGCCGCGCTGTCGGACATGCTCGACGCCTACGCGGCGTATCTGCACGCGCTAGCGCGCCCAGATCAACGCACGGCGCATCGCGAAACACGTACGGCAGCACGCACAGCACGTACCAATGCACAGGCTTCCATCGATCGCATGCAGGCAGAACCGGCCACGCCGGCGGGCTTGTTGGAGCTGGCCAATGCATTGTTCCTCAATGGCAACCGGCTCGCACGCACGACCATGACGCTGGAGGCACTGCTGAATGACTGCACTATCCTGCCTGAGCAAGTGGAGGTGACGCATTTCATCGACCGCTCCGCCTCCTACCTTCATGCCCTGGCTATCGCGCTGCGCAACAATCAGCCGCCTCCTTCTGCTCCCGATTTGCGTCAACTGCAACGCAGTCTTTCTATCCTCCTGGCCATGGCGGATGATCGTCCGCACGCGGAGCAGGTCATACGCATCAGCGACCGCCTGGTCGACAACATCAACACCCTGGGCCACGTCGTCGCACGCGGCCCACAGGAAACCACCACCGTCTACAGCGGCCGCAGCGTACACCCCTGACGAGCCTGGCCTGCTCCGGTCCAGCCCGGCCGCAGCCCGGAATAGCCGCAAGCGCTACACTTGGCGCATGCTGAAAATCGACACTCACGCCCACGTCCTCCCGCGCGACTGGCCGAATCTGGCAGTCAAATACGGCAATGAAGCCTTTCCGGTGATGACCCATAGCGATGGCCGGCATCGCATCTACAAAGATGGCAAGTTCTTTCGCGAAGTGTGGGAATCCTCGTTCGATCCCCAATTCCGTATCGATGACTACGCCCGCTTTGGCGTCAGCGTGCAGGTGATTTCCACCGTGCCGGTGCTGTTTTCCTATTGGGCGCCCGGCTATCAGGCGCTGGAGCTGCATAGGCATCTGAACGATCATATGGCTGCTACCTGCCGGGATTTTCCTCGGCACTACGCGGGCATCGGCACCGTGCCGCTGCAGGCGCCGGAGCTGGCGATCCGCGAGCTTGAACGCTGCATCGATGAGCTCGGTCTGTGCGGCGTGCAGATCGGTTCGCACTGCAATGACTGGAATCTCGACGCGCCGGAGCTCTTTCCTTTCTTTGAAGCCGCAGCGGATCTTGGCGCGGCCATCATGGTGCACCCGTGGGACATGATGGGTGCGGCGACCATGCCCAAGTATTGGATGCCATGGCTGGTGGGCATGCCCGCCGAACAATCACGCGCGGCCTGTTGCCTGGCATTCGGCGGGGTACTCGAACGGCTGCCGAAATTGCGTGTGATGCTGGCCCACGGTGGCGGCAGCTTTCCGTGGACGATCGGTCGCATCGAACACGGTTTCCGCATGCGCCCGGACCTGGTTGCCACCGATAACCCCCGCAATCCGCGCGAATACCTCAAACGACTGTTTTTCGATTCCTGCGTGCACGACACGCAAGCGTTGCGCTACCTGCTGGATGTGACCGGCGTCGATCGCGTGATGCTCGGTACCGATTATCCTTTCCCGCTAGGGGAGCAAGAACCGGGCAGCGCCATCGAATCGCTATCGCTGGACGAACCTACCCGCGCACGCCTGTTTCATGGCACCGCGCTGGAATGGCTGGGCCTGCCGGAACGACGCTTCGTTCAAAACGCATCAACTCAGGAGCACGCATGAATCTAAAGCGCTACATGGCAGTCATGGTGTTGATGGTGGCCAGCATCGGCGCGGTCCAGGCGGACGACGTCAGCATGGCGTCCGGCCACGTGCACTTCACCACCCCCGCTGGCTGGGTCGGCATCATGCAGGTGGATGGCGATCCGGAAGTGCGTGTGTTCCAGGTACCGGATCCGTCACCGAGCGCAAGCACGACGCTCGCGCGCGTTACCGTTACCGTCAAACAGGTGCAGGATTTGCAGGCCTTCAATGATTACGTCAGCGGCGCCGTGAGCAAAGCCAAAAATCTGAAGGACTACACACCCGGTACCCACCCGTCGGGCGACCAGAACAGCTTTATCTACACAGCGAGCGAGAGCGGTACGCCGTACACGTATATCGAGCGCTACTGGTTTCGCGATGGGCATGCGATCCAATTGCGTTGCGCGCGCCCCTCCGCCAGCCAGGCCGGACAAGCCTGGGCAAGCAGCTTCGACAAAGGCTGCAGCGAAGTCGCTACATCGTTGAACAGCTGACACGCATGAAGCGGAACGCGGCATCGCCGTTTTTCTCGCCCGCTAACCCTGCACGAACCCATCCTGGATGTACTGATGTCTGAATCGTTTGCCGCTACCGTCGAGTGGGCTCAGGCTCGCGACGCCGTCGATCCCTTGCGCAGTTTTCGCGACGAATTTTTCATCCCGCCGCACGAGCAGGGCGAAAGCCGCTACTTCTGCGGCAATTCACTCGGACTGCAGCCGCGTGCATCACGCGAAGCCGTCAACGCCGAGCTCGATTACTGGGGCGAACTTGGCGTGGAAGGACATTTCAAGGGCCGGCTGCCCTGGATGGATTACCACGAATTCGTGCGCGACCACCTTGCAGAAGTCGTCGGCGCGCAGCCTGGCGAAGTGGTCGCCATGAACACCTTGGGCGTGAACCTGCACCTGATGATGGTGAGCTTCTATCGCCCCACTCCGGATCGGCATGCCATCCTGATCGAAGCCGGCGCGTTTCCTACCGACCGTTATGCGGTGGAATCGCAGATTCGCTACCACGGTTTCAGTCCCAATCTTTCGTTGATCGAAGTAGAGGGTGACGAACCCAACGGTACGATGTCGATGGCTGCCATCGAACGCGTGCTTGCCGAGCAAGGCTCGCGCATCGCGCTGGTGCTGCTGCCCGGCATCCAATACCGCACTGGGCAGGCATTCGACTTGAAAGCGATCACGGAGCTTGCGCACCGCCAAGGTTGCCAGGTGGGTTTCGATCTGGCGCATGCCGTCGGCAATCTGCCGTTGCAGTTACACGACAGCGGCGCGGATTTTGCGATCTGGTGCAGCTACAAATACCTCAATGGAGGGCCGGGAGCGGTAGGTGGCGCCTTTGTCCACGCCCGACATGCCCGCGCCGCGCTGCCGCGTTTCGCCGGCTGGTGGGGGCACGACAAAGCCACGCGTTTCCAGATGGGGCCGGAATTCGTGCCCACTCCAGGGGCAGATGGGTGGCAGCTGTCCAATCCGCCGATTCTCTCCCTTGTGCCATTGCGCGTATCGCTGGAAATCTTTCATCGCGCCGGTATGCAGCGTCTGCACGAGAAATCGCTGCAGCTCACCGGTTACCTTGAATGGCTGGTGCAAACGCAGTTGCCTGACGTGCTGGAGATTGTCACGCCCAAGGAACCCAAACGGCGTGGTGCACAGCTGTCCATCCGCGTGCTTGGCGGTCGCGCGCAAGGACGCGCACTGTTCGGCTATCTGATCGCTCATGGCATCATCGGCGACTGGCGCGAACCCGATGTCATCCGCATTTCGCCGGTACCGCTATATAACCAGTTTGCCGATTGCCTGGCGTTTGCACAGGCGGTACGTCGCTGGAAAGAACGCGCCTGATCTTGATTGGCCTGCTGTTCCTTCGTCCTTCCTGCCAAAGCGGGAATGACGCCAGAAATCATGGCCCGCCTACAACCGGCTCTGCGGGTGACGCACTTGACCGTCACCCCGCACGATAAAGCGCTCCACCGTCAGCGCTTCCGCTCCCATCGGACCGTAGGCATGCAAGCGCGTGGTGGAAATGCCGATTTCGGCACCGAGTCCTAGCTCGCCGCCATCGGAAAAGCGCGACGACGCATTGACCACCACCACCGCCGAGCGGATGGCCTGCACAAAGCGACGCGCGGCCCCGTCATCCCGCGTGGCGATGACTTCGGTGTGATCGGAACCAAAGCGCTGGATATGGCCGATGGCCATGCCGAGATCATCCACCACGCGCACGGCAAGAATCAGATCCAGGAATTCCGCCGCGTAATCCTCGTCGGTTGCCGCGCGCATGCCTTCAACGATAGCGCGCGAACGTTCGCAGCCACGCAGCTCCACGCCACGCTCCTGCAGCGCCGACGCCGCCTTTGGCAGAAACGACGAGGCGATGTCGCGATGCACGAGCAGGGTTTCCAGCGCGTTGCACACACCGGGACGCGATGTCTTGCCGTCGACCAACAGGTTCAACGCCAATGCTTCGTCCACCGACGCATCGACGTAGAGATGGCAGACACCCTTGTAGTGTTTGATGACCGGCACACGTGCGTGCTCGGCGACGAAACGGATCAGTCCTTCGCCACCGCGCGGGATGGCCAGGTCGATCAGATCGCTGAGTTGCAACAGTTCGACCATCGTTTCGCGGCGCAGATCTTCGACCAAGGTCAAGGCCGCGGCGGGAATATCGTGTTTTTCCAGGGCGCCGCGAAGCGCGGAAGCGATTGCAACATTAGAGTGCAACGCTTCGGAACCGCCACGCAGGATCACGGCATTGCCTGCCATCAGGCACAAGGCTGCTGCGTCGGCCGTGACGTTGGGGCGTGCCTCATAGATCATCGCAATCACGCCCAGCGGGATACGCACGCGCTCTACTTCAAGACCGTTCGGTCGTGTCTCGTGGCGCGTGACCAGCCCGACGGGATCGGGCAAGGTCGCGATCTCGCGCACGGCATTGGCAATCGCTGTTATGCGCGATTCGTCCAGCCGCAGGCGATCCAGGAGTGCGCCCTGAATGCCTTTCGCGCCCGCCTGCTGCACATCCCGTGCATTGGCCGCGAGGATGTCGTCACCTTGCGTCTCCAAGGCAGCCGCCATGTCTTGCAGCAGTTTGCGCTTGGTATCGGTGTCGAGCGCGAACATGACTTGCGCAGCATCCTTGCATGCCAACGCCAGAGTACGAATCTCGCTCATGCTTCCTACTCTCCCGCTGTTTCAGGGTCCGCCAGCGTGGCCAGATCGTCGCGATGCACGATTTCCGTGCCATAGCTGTAGCCAAGTACGGAAACGATTTCCCGGCTGTGGCGTCCGGCCAGCCGTCGCGCTTCCGCTGCCCCATATTGGCATAGTCCTCGTGCCACCGGCCGGTCGTGGATGTCGACGATTTCCACCAGGTCGCCACGATGAAATTCACCCGTCACATCAAGCATGCCACCGGGCAGCAGTGATGCACGGCCACCGATCAAGGCACGCACGGCCCCCGCATCGACGCGAATACGTCCGCTACCAGCCGGGGCATGACGTAACCAGTATTTGCGCGCCTGCATGCGGCTGCCGGATACGTCAATCAAGCTGCCACGCAAACGGCCTTGTTCGAGCATCTTCAAGGTGGTGGTATCGCGTCCGCTGAACAACGCGGTAGGGATACCCGCCACCGCCGCCTTTTCCGCTGCCTGCAGTTTGGTATGCATGCCGCCCGTACCCACACTCGTGCTGCTGCCGCCGGCCATCGCGATGATCTCAGCCGTCAATTGCGGTACGTGACCGATAGGTTTGGCATGCGGATCACGGCGTGGATCGGCGTTGTAGAGCGCATCGACGTCCGAGGCAATCAGCAGCAGGTCCGCGTCGACCAATGCAGCCACAATCGCGGCGAGATTGTCGTTATCGCCCAGCTTGAGCTCGTCCACCGCCACGGTGTCGTTTTCATTCACCACCGGCAGCACGCCAAGCGTAAGCAATTCGCGCAAGGTGGCACGCGCGTTGAGATAACGACGCCGATTGCGCAGGTCGTCATGCGTCAACAACACCTGTGCGACCGGTCGCTCCGACAAGCTCTGCCACAATGCAATCATCGGTGCCTGCCCCAACGCGGCAAGCCCTTGCCTGGCCACCAGATCGGAACCGGGCGCAGTCCGTTCGCGCAAGAGCGCACGCCCCGCCGCGACAGCCCCCGATGACACCAGCACCACGTCACGTCCCGCCTGATGACTGGCCGTCATGAAAGCGGCCAACGCCTGCGCATAACGCCTGGTAAGGCCACCACCATCGGCAGCGAGCAAATTGCTGCCGACCTTGAGTACCGCACGCCGCCACGGCGGCAAGACATGCTCAGGCAACGGGATGTCCGTCATGAGAGCGTGCCATCCAGCGGTGCGGCGTTTCGATCGCCATGGCTCTTCGGTGACGACACCACCACGAAACGAATGTCGAACGCACCATCATTGCGTACCTGGTGCGCGCTGCCCGGTGGCACGTGCAGGCCCTCGCCACGCTGCAAGCGATGCACGGCGCCTTCCAGCTCAATCGTGGCTTCGCCTTCCAGCACATAGAAGAACTGACGGGCACGCGCATGACGATGCCGCTGCTCGAATGTGCCGGGCGGCATGCGTTCCTCGATCACGCTGAGATCGTCCAGTGCCAGCAGATGCCAGCCCTCGCAAGACTGTCCCCAGTGATAATGCTCGGCGTTGGCGATGCTGACGGTGGCCATGTCAACGTGCTATGACGAGAGGCTGTCGAGGCGTTGCCGTAAAAGGTCGAGCTGCAAATCGTTGCCTGCCCCTGCCGATGTACGCGCTGCCAGGCTTGATTCGGGCGTGCGCCCCTCTCCTGCGTCAGCCGCTGCTTGTGCCGCGGCACGATACGCATCGCGGAAAGGCACCCCCGCGGCAGCCTGTTCGATTGCCACGTCTGTCGCATACATCGCCGGTTCGATGGCGGCACGCATGGCCGCTTCGTTCCACTGCATGCGTGCAAGCAAATCCGGCAGCAGCTCCAACGCAGCAAGGCCATGAGTGACGCCGTGGAACAACGACCCCTTGGAGAATTGCAGATCGCGCTGGTAACCGGAGGGCAGCGACAACAGTTGTTCGATCTCGCAACGCGAGGCCGCCACTGTCGCATAGGAGGCGCGCAACAGTTCGACCACATCCGGATTGCGTTTGTTGGGCATGATGGAGCTGCCCGTGGTGTATGCCGCGGGCAGCGAAACAAAATTGAATTCGGCTGTGGTGAACAGCGATAGATCCCATGCCAGGCGACGCGCATCCAGCATGGCGCTGCTGAGCGCTTCCATCACCGCCATCTCGAACTTGCCACGCGAAAGCTGCGCATAGATGGGCGACACCTGCATCCGTCCGAAACCCAACGCTTGCGTGGTATGCACGCGGTCCAACGGCAGATTCACGCCATAGCCCGCTGCCGTACCGAGCGGATTGGCGTCGACCCATGCGGCGGTCTGCTTTGCGCGCCAGGCATTGTCGATGAATCCCTCCGCAAAGCCGGCAAACCACATGGCAGTGGAAGACACCACTGCGCGCTGCAAATGGGTATAACCGGGCAACGGGACGGCCGGCTGCGCGGCGCGTTGCAAGCACGCCTCGGCAATCGCGCGGCAATGGGTTTCGAGCAAAGCGAGCTTTTCTTTCAGCCATAAGCGCGTGGCAACCAGGATCTGGTCGTTGCGACTGCGGCCGGTATGCACGCGCCGGCCGGCATCGCCCAGACGTTCGGTCAGGCGCGCCTCGATGGCGGAGTGGCCATCCTCGTACCGATCATCGAGTACGAAACGGCCGGCACGGAAATCCTCAGCAAGGACCTCAAGCTCACGCTTGAGATCATCCTGCTCCGTGCTGCTGATCACGCCGATGTTGGCCAGCCCTTCCACGTGCGCTTTGCTGGCAGTGATGTCATGCAGGAAAAACTCGCGATCCAGCAGTACATCGTCACCTGCGAGAAACTTCATGATTTTAGCGTTGGTTTCAACGCCGGCTTTTTGCCAAAGAAGGTCGGTCATAAGGTGTACTCGTAATCAGACGGGAATCGACGTGTATTCGTCCACGTCAATCGCCCGGTTGATGTTCTGCATCGCTTGCGTGGCAGCCCCCTTCAGCAGGTTATCCAGGGTGGCGACCACAACAACACGCTTGCCGTCGGCAGACAGGGCAAAACCGCCAATCTCGACATAGTGTTTGTCGGCAAT
Source organism: Dyella sp. SYSU CM1112 (assembly GCF_058216415.1). Classification (NCBI taxonomy): domain Bacteria; kingdom Pseudomonadati; phylum Pseudomonadota; class Gammaproteobacteria; order Lysobacterales; family Rhodanobacteraceae; genus Dyella; species Dyella sp. SYSU CM1112. The sequence continues at coordinate 259,048 of NZ_JBZEGI010000006.1, forward strand.
GTTGCTGACCCAGGGTGCCTCGTCGATCACGTGCACGAGCTTTTCGCCGCCGTAAGCCTGCTGAAAGTGCGTCATCACGTCTTCACGTTTCAGTGGGCGTGCAAGATAGAGATTGGTGGTCACTGTCAGCCCGCGGAAATGCGGCGCGACATGCGGCATGAACTCCACCGGGATGCCGAGATGGCGGCTTGCCTCCTTCTCGTGTGTGTGTCCGGTGAGCGAGTAAGGCATCAGGTTGTTGCGAAGTTTTTCCGGATCGTTCCGATCGGATGGCGTGGTGCCTGCGCCTGAATAACCCGATACGCCGAAACACACTGGCGGCGCAGCCAGAAGATCCTTCAGCGGCGCGATGGAGAGCTGGATCGCCGTGGCATAGCATCCGGGATTGCTGATGCGCTTCTCGCCGCGCCACTTGTCACGCGTAAGTTCCGGCAAGCCGTAATACCAGGAAGGATCGAAGCGATAATCCGCTGACAGATCCACGACCACCGGATCCTTGCCTGCCGCATCAAACGCTGCGACGCAGGCCGCGGCCTTGCCATTGGGCAACGCCAGCACGACGACATCGGCATCCAGCTCCGGCAACGCTTCATGCTCGGGCGAGCTGTAGTGCAAATCGCCTTGGTAAGCCGGAACGTATGCGTCGACACGCTGGCCGTTCAATTCGCGTGATGACACATAAGCCAGTTCCAGCGAAGGATGGGCTGCAACCAGGCGGATCAATTCCGCGCCGGTGTGCCCGCGTGCGCCGACGATGCCAATGCGTTTTTTAGAGAGTGCCATGACTGCTCAATCTATCAGGGTGGGTTGACGCACGGCGCAGTGTTCGACACAGCGCGCAATCGTTGCAAAGCCGTCCAGGCCGTACCAGAACACTTTCCAGCGTTCCTGCTTGTAGCAGCCATCTGACTCGGCATAGTAGAAGTGATTGATCTGATTGCCGTGCCGTGAACGCCAGAACAGGCTGGGATTTTCTTCGCGCATTACCAGCCACACGGCACGCCCGAGGCCTTCGCCTTGCGCATCGTCGAGCACGGCGAATTTGTCGAGATAGATCAGGCCATCCTCGTCGGTCAGAATCATTGCGGCACGATAGTTCTCGCTGACGTAGATGCGATAAGGTTTGGTGCGTTCGAAGTAATCGTCGACCAGCTTGCGACCGAAGCTGGATTCGATCAGCGAGCGCATGCGCGCCTGGTCTATACCTTCCCAGCTTTCGAAACGGAACACTTTTTCACCGCGCCGGACCAGCGTACCGGACCCCTTGTGCGTGAACAGCTCCTTGGCCAGCTCGGAAGGGCGCGTGATCGATACCGAGGACGTCAGCGGCAGGCTCTGCAGCAGGTCGGCAATCTGCTCGATCTTCACGCGCATGCCGCCATTGATCCACGGTTGCGCCATCAGATGATCGAATTCGGTGCTGAGGTTGATCGAGTCGATGATGCGGCCTTCATCATCGAGCAATCCGCCGGTGCCGGTAAGAAAAACGATCTTGTAGGGCTGAAGCACGCGTACCAGCTCGTTGGCGGCGAAGTCGGCGTTGATGTTGAGGAATTGGCCCTCGTCCGTTTCGCCAAGGCTGGCGATGACGGGAATGGAACCCGCGCGCAAACTCGCTTCGATCGGCGCCAGATTGATACTGTCCACCTTGCCGACCATGCCGTAGACGTCTTTATCCAGATAGCTGGACATGAACACGCCGGATGGCACCGAGGTAGCGCGTGTATCCATCGCCTGCAAGGCTTCGACCAGACGCAGGTTCTGTTGCTGGAATACACGCCGCACGATGCCCAGCGCCTTGGCCGAGGTCACGCGCAGACCGTTGACGGTCTGCTTGGTGATGCCGGCGGCTTGCAACTCTTCGTCAAGCTGGGGACCGGCGCCATGCAGCACGATGGGCGTGAGGCCCACCTGCTGCAAAAAGGTGAGCGAGGATGTCAGGTCCGAGAGTTCGTCGCGCAACACCGCGCCACCGACTTTGACGACGGCAAAACGCTTGGCATCCAGCTGTGAAAACCGCTTCAGGTATTGTTGGATTTCCTTGGCGCTGCCCATCGCGGAAAGCAGGCGCACAATGGTCTGGCGAGTGTTCTTATGGGCTTCCACGGTTCACGATCTCGTAGATGTTCTCTGCGTACGTTTGCAATTGATCCAAGGCCACCCATTCGTCGGCGGTATGCGCTTGCGCGATATCGCCGGGGCCATAGACGAATGAGATGTAGCCGGCTTCGGAAAACAGTGCCGCCTCTGTCCAGAAGTTCACGGCATTGCCTACCGGAATGCCCAGATCATCAGCGATGTCGCGGGCGGCAAGACGACGCGCCTCGGCCGTGGACACGTCGCCCGCGGGTAGCGACACGCCGCGGAACAGTTCCTCATAGGCCACCGGTTGAGGCTGCACCAGGGTGCGGAAGTTCTCCAGCAAATGATCCGGATTCATGCTTGGCAACGGTCGAAAACCGAAGCGCACATCGGCTGTCGGCGCGATCATGTTCGCCTTGATGCCACCTTCCACGCGACCGATGTTGAAGCGCAGCCCGGTCAGGCCGCCGAAGCGTTCATGCGCCAGGCTGTCTACATGATCCAGCGCGGCGGCGCCCCAACGAATGGCTTGATGCACGGCGCTGTCACTGGCTTTGATTTCGCCCGAGGCGTGACCGGCCTGCCCGCTGAAGCGCATCTGCACCGAATGAATGCCGCGATGCGCAAGCACCGCTTCGCCGCGCGTGGGTTCTGCCACGATCACCGCTTCATAAGGGTGGTTCCCCTTGAGAAAAGCGGCGATACAGCGCGGATCATTGGCCTCTTCGTCGGTGGAGAAGAGCAAGGCCATGTCGCCCTCGCTCGCGTTCGCCACGGCAACCAGTGCGGCAGCGGCGCCTTTGATGTCGCAAGCACCCAGGCCGATCGCACGATCTTCGGCGACTTCCAGTACGTGCGGATCGCGCGACCAATGCGGTGAATCCGGCACGGTATCCAGATGCACGTTGAACAGATACTTTGGCGCGCCACGCACGGCATAAAGCGTCACCGCACCCGCACCGTGATCGGCGACGTCCACGGTGAAGCCAGGTAATCGTTCGCGCAAGTAGTCGAAGATGCCGCCGGTGCCGATCGCACGCGGCGGATTGCGCGTGTCGAATGAAACCAATGCGCGCAAATGCTCAAGCGTCGCATCCAGCAACGCGGCACTGTCCAAGCCGGATCGTTGCGTGCCAAGGCCTGTGCTCATCGGTTGACCTCGGCCCATAAGGTGCTGCTCATGCCGAACAGCTTGATAAAGCCCTCCGCTTCGGCCACGCCCCAGTCAGCCGCCTGCGCGTAGGTGGCACCCTTGGCGTTGAGGATATGCTTCGACTCGATCGCTACCGCGGTTACCAGCCCGCCCGACGTTTCCAGCGTAATGTCGCCGTTGACGGTCGACTGGCTGGACGCAAGGAAAGCCTCCAGGTCGGTCTTCAAGGGATCGTGGAAAAAGCCCTCATAAACCAATTCCACCCACTTGCGCGCCACGTCCGGCTTGAAGCGGTTCTGTTGCTTGGTGAGCACGGCTTCTTCCAAGGCACGATGGGCGACGAGCAGCGCGGTGAGGCCCGGTGCTTCGAAAATGATGCGGCCCTTGAGGCCAATGGTGGTGTCGCCGGTGTAAAGGCCACGGCCCACACCGTACTGCGCCAGCAAGCCATTGAGCTTGGCAAGCAGCTTGTGTCCTTCGATTTTTTCGCCATCCAGCGCTACGGCTTCGCCGTTGACGAAAGTGATCGTCAGGCGCAGCGGTTTGGACGGCCATTCGGAACGTGGCTTGCACCAACCCACCGCGCCTTCACCCGGCGCTTGCCAACGATCGATCTCGCCACCGGACATGGTGACGCCGAGCAGGTTTTCATTGATGGTGTAGGCCTTTTGCTTGGCGCGCACACCAAAACCTTTCTGCTCCAGGTATTTCTGCTCATAAGCACGCACTTCCGTGTGTTCTTTCTGGATCTCGCGGATCGGCGCCACGATCTCGTAATCGCCCTGCGCCTTGACGGCAAGATCGAAACGCACCTGATCGTTACCCATGCCGGTGCAGCCGTGCGCAATCACCTTGGTGCCGAGTTCGGCGCAACGCTGGAGAGCAGCGTCCACAATCAGATAACGGTCGGACACCAGCAGCGGGTACTGCCCTTGGTACCCCTCGCCAGCCCACACGAACGGCTTGACGAAACCGTTCCAGATGGCCGGACCGCCATCGACTGTGACGTGGCTGGCTGCGTTCAGTTCCTTGGCGCGCGCTTCGATATAAGCACGCTCCTCGGCATCGACACCACCGGTATCGGCGAACACGGTATGCACGGCCCAGCCGCGTTCCTGCAGATAGGGAATGCAGAAGCTGGTGTCGAGACCACCGGAGAAAGCCAGAACGATATCTTTGCTCATGATGCGAGATCCAAAAGAAAGGTTGTTTACACGGATTCAATGACAGTGCGGGGTTCGCAACGCACCGGGAAATTGACGGAGTTGGCAATGAAACAGGCGTGATGGGCTTCGCCATGCACGCGCGTAGCAAGCTCGGCATCGCTGTTCGCACCGATCGTGACACATGGCCGCAGCACGACTTCGGTAAAGCGCCCACCATCGGCATGCTCCACCATCGTGCCGACAGCCTCATCGATATAACCGGTGACAATAACGCCCGCGACACCCGCCAGGTGCAGGTACCAGAGCATGTGGCAGCTCGACAATGCAGCGACCAGCAACTCTTCCGGATTGTGCCGCCCTGCGTCACCGCGAAAAGCCGGATCGGAGGAAGCAGCAATGACCGGTTTGCCGGCAATGCGTATCTCGTGCTCCCGACCATAGGCTTGATAGGTTTTAGTGCCTTCGCCACGGTTGCCGGTCCACACGACTTCAATGGGATAGCGGTGCTGCTTATTCCCCATCTCGACGATCCTCGGCTTGCTGCATCAGCGCCATCATTTCGGCATCGCGCTGACCGGCTCGTTCGGACAGCCCTTGTACAACCCCTGCACGGTTCGCGCCGGGATGATTCTGGCTTAGCTTGAACTTGCCCTCGATACGCTCGATCGCGATCTCAATGCCCGCGATCCCCTGCAGCATTTTCTCGATGTAGTCCGCGGGTGCGTCATCGATATGCCATGGCTTGGGCTGTGATGCTTCGTGACGTGCAGTAAGCCGTTCCAGCAACCGACGCAGCCATATCGCGTCGCGCACCACTCTTAGACGTCCATGCACATGGACCACTGCGTAATTCCAGGTGGGAACTACGCGGCCGGATTCGTGCTTGCTCGGATACCAGTTCGGGCTGATGTAGCTATCCGCCGCCTGGAAAATAACCAGCACTTGCGCACCATCAGCATTCGCCAGCTCATTACCGGTCGCTACATGCCCATGCAATGACGCATCGCCTACCCGCTCAAAGGGAAGATGATTCGCAGCCAATCCCTCGGCGCCGTGTGTGACGACGGTGCCGAACGGATAATCGCGAATCAGCGCGTGCAGTACGTCGATCCGCGTTTCGTGAAAGGAAGTGGGCAAGTACATGGCTCGTCCAGGAGGAAATCAGCGCTGTGCGATCAATGAGGCCATCACGGCCTTCTGCACATGCAGCCGGTTTTCGGCTTCATCAATGGCGATGCAGGCCGGTGAATCCATCACCGCATCCGTCGCCTTGATGTTTCTGCGCAATGGCAAACAATGGCTGAAAACGCCGTTGTTGGTCAGCGCCATCTTCGCTTCGTCCACAATGAAGTGCTTGTTCGCATCGCGGACGGGTTTTTCGGCCTCCCAGCGCCCGAAGAACGGCAGTGCGCCCCAGCTCTTGGCATACACCACGTCGGCGCCGCGATAAGCTTCTTCGATATCGTGACTGACCGTGAGCGAACCGCCGTTTTCCTTGGCGTTCTCGGCGCCATAGGCCATGTAGCGCTCATCGAGCACGTAATCCGGCGTGGGACAGAGCAACGTCACGTTCATGCCCATCTTGGTGGCGATAAGCAGCGCAGAATTGGCAACTGCCGTATTGAGGGGCTTGGGGTGATACGTCCAGGTAAGCACGTATTTGCGGCCCGTCAGATCGCCGAAGCGTTCCTTCAACGCCAACGCGTGCGCCAATTCCTGACAAGGATGCGTGATGGTTTCCATATTGATAACCGGCACGGTCGCATACTGGGCGAAAGCCTTGATCACGCTATCTTCCCGATCAACTGACCAATCCTGAAACTTCGGGAACGCGCGTACCGCGATCAGATCGACGTATCGACTCAACACGCGCGCCACTTCCGCGATGTGCTCTTCGGCCTCGCCGTCCATCACGACGCCAGGCCGGAACTCGATCGGCCATGCATCTTTGCCCGGCGAAAGGACGATGGCGTGACCGCCGAGATGGAACGCACCCAGTTCGAAACTCGTGCGCGTACGCATCGAGGGATTGAAAAACAGCAGCGCTACCGATTTGCCGGCGAGCTGTTGGCCACGCGGCGAACGCTTGAATGCAGCGGCCTGTTCAAGCAATGCATCGATTTCGGCGCGGCTGTAGTCCTGGGTGGTAAGGAAGTGACGAAGCGACATCATTGACTCCAGTCAGAAAAGCAAAAAACCCGGCGCAGGGGCCGGGTTTCGTCGTCGTATTACACATGCAATGTGGCGACAGCCTACCCGGCCGAATGTCGGTCCAGCGGTCGGCGCGCACGCGACGTCATACCAGCGGCCATGCGGGCGCTGGTGAGCACGGTAGCGGTATAGACGGCTGAAGACATGGAAGGTCCGGGTGATCGAATCCGAATCATGACTGGAATTTCGCTGCCGTGCAACAGAAAGTTCCGGGGATACAAAGATAAAGGCGACCGTGCCATCGGCGCGGTCGCCTTTTGGTTTCGCAGACGGTCCGATCAGTCCGCTGGGGACACGCTCACCCGGACCCGCAGGCGTTCGCCCGGATCGTAGCTGAGTCGCGACATATACACATCACCGTGGTAGCGGTACTCCACGTCGTAGCCAATGATTTGGCGCTGCTCGCTGACTTGAGTGACCGGCTGGCAGACCGTCTGGTCGCTCGTATAAGTCTGGCCGCCACTGGCCACGGAATTGCCAACCGCGCCACCGACTACGGCTCCCCCCACGGTGGCGGCCGTGTTGCCCCGGCCATGGCCGATGGTGCTGCCCAGGACGCCGCCGACCACTGCCCCCAGGACGGTGCCGAGACCCTTATTGCTAGGCGTCTGCTGCACAACTTGCTGGTTGTAGCACTGTTGCGAGGGCGTTGCGGTGCGCGCAACACCATAGACCGGATCGACCCGCAGCACGTCTGCCCACGCGTAATGTGCATTATCGGGAGCTCCACCGGCGCCGGGCGGCGGAGGCGGGGGCGGATAACCGCCCTGCTGCGCCATGACCCCCGTCGACATCACAGTCAACATGAGCATGGGGATCAACATCATTTTTTTATTCATCGACAACCTCCACCAGGGGGCATAAGGACGCTTCTCTGCGCATGCTGAAATTGCAGCAAATTCACGCTGAATCCACGCTTAGAACAAGCGTAATTTAGCGCCTATTTCGGCGCCGCTTTCCGAAATTTCCGGGCGGTTCGGCACAGCTCATCCGCAAGACCTTGATAAGATGGCGGACTTGTCGACCTTACTAGGCCCGCCGCGGAAACACCCATGCCGATTTCGCTCTACAACAGCCTCAGCCGTCGTATCGAGCCTTTTTCGCCAATCGATCCGAACCGGGTGACGATGTACCTGTGCGGCCCCACCGTCTATAGCTACGTGCATATCGGTAATGCACGTGGCCCGGTCGTCTTCGACATCCTGGTCAAGCTGCTGCGCCGGCATTATCCGTGCGTCATCTATGCTCGCAACATCACCGATGTGGACGACAAGATCAACGCCGCCGCCCTCGAACAGGGGGTGCCCATCGGCGCCATCACCCGCCAGTTCACGCAGGCTTATCGTGAAGACATGGCGAAGCTCGGCATTGCGCCGCCTGATGTCGAGCCTTTTGCCACGGCGCATATCGGCCCCATTATCGCCATGATCGAGACCTTGATACGCAGCGGACACGCGTATGAAGCGGAAGGCCACGTTTTGTTCGACGTAGCGTCCTACTCGGCTTATGGTGCCTTGTCCGGCCGTGATACCGATGAACTGATCGCGGGCGCGCGGGTGGAAGTCGCACCGTATAAGAGAAATCCCACCGACTTCGTCTTATGGAAGCCCTCCAGCCCCGAGCTTCCCGGCTGGGCAAGTCCGTGGGGCCGCGGTCGGCCGGGCTGGCATATTGAATGCTCGGCCATGAGCGCAGCGCATCTGGGAGAAACCATCGACATCCATGCTGGTGGCGTGGATCTGCAGTTTCCTCATCACGAAAATGAAATTGCTCAATCAACCTGCGCCCATGGCGGCAAAGTGTTCGCGCGCTGGTGGATGCACAACGGCATGCTGACTTTTGAAGGGCGCAAGATGTCCAAGTCGCTCGGCAACGTGCTGCAGGTGCATGAACTGCTCGGCATGCATCCACCGGAAGCTTTGCGCTTGCTACTCATGCGCGGTCACTACCGTCAGCCACTGGATTGGTCCGACGCAGCCATCGTCCAGGCTATCAGTACGCTGGATGGGTGGTATCGCGTGCTGCGCGATCTTGGCGACATCGCCATCGACACGACCAAGCCGCTACCCGTGCCCGAATCGCTTGAAGCCGCGCTTTGCGATGATCTGAATACGCCGCAGGCCCTGGCTGAACTGGCGGTACTTGCCGATGCGGCTAGACAAACGCCCAGTCTGGCGGCCAAGTCTGCCTTGCTCGGTGGCGGTGCAGTGCTCGGATTACTGCAGGACGACCCAGAGACGTGGTTCAAGCAGGCACGTGGCAACGCAGTCGATTCAGCGCATGTGGAGGCATTGCTGGAAGAACGGCGGGCAGCGCGTACGGCACGCGACTTTGCGCGAGCCGATGCGATCCGCAACGAACTGACAACCATGGGGGTGACCATCGAAGATAGCGCCCAGGGGACACGCTGGAGCGTGGCAAAGCATTAATCCCCTCGCATGCTCCGGTTCGGGCCCAGTAAGCCGGATCGCGCGATAATGGCAACATGAATACGATCGCCACCGCCAGCGCCGCTCAGGCGCAACAGGATATCGCCGACGAGTTCGCCTTCTTCGGCGACTGGACTGAGCGCTATCAATACTTGATCGACCTCGGTAAGCAGCTCCCCTCATTTCCGGACGAATGGAAAACCGAGGGTTACCGTGTCCACGGCTGCCAGTCGATGGTGTGGCTGGTACCCAGTGGCAACGCCTCGGCCATGCACTTCGATGCGGCCAGCGACTCGGCCATTGTCTCAGGATTGATTGCCTTGGTATTGCGCGTGTATTCGGACCGTCCGGCGGCGGAGATCGTTGCCACGGAACCGGCTTTCATCCAGCAAATCGGTCTTGCCAAGCATCTTTCGCCGACGCGCTCGAACGGCTTGGCGGCGATGCTGACCAAGCTCAGGGCTTATGCCGCTGCCGAGCTGGAAAAGTAGCGCCCGCAAAATCACGAAGCGGTGAATGATATTCAACAAAAAAGCCCCGCCAATGAACTGGCGGGGCTTTGCTTGTTCGGCCGCTACGGATATCAGTCACCCATCTGTTTTTGCAGATGCTCGCGGCGTTCCTGCGCGTCCAGCGACAACGTGGCGATGGGACGGGCGTCGAGACGCTCCAGGCCAATTTCCTCGTCCGTTTCTTCGCAATAGCCATAGCGCCCCTCTTCGATGCGACGCAGCGCCTTGTCGATCTTGGAGATCAGCTTGCGATAACGGTCGCGCGTGCGCAGCTCCAGCGAATTCTCCGTCTCACGAGTGGCGCGTTCGGCCTCATCGCCGACATCGCGCACTTCGTCACGCAGGTTCTCCATGGTCTGGCGGGACTCTTCGACCAGCTGTTCACGCCACACCCTGAGCTTGTTGCGGAAGTATGCGAGATGACGAGGATTCATGTACTCCTCGTTCGGGGAAGGGCGATAGCCTTCTGGCAAGTCGATGTTGGTCGTGATGGGCAGGGCGTAGCGGCCGTCTTCACGGGTCACGCCATTGTCGAGAGTTGTCGCGGTGCTATTCATTGAGGACTGCGTGGTCTTCTGTTTCTTGGTAGAGGATTCATGCGCGGCGGCGTTCGCTACGCGCTGAGCGGTCGGCCCGACGGCGCTGGCCACCCTGCCCTCGGCAAGGCGGGAGGTCGCTGATGATACGGGTTGCGATGTTGCAATTTGTGCAGCCGATGTTTTCGGAACGGCAGGCGCCTTGGCCGCAGCCGGTGTTGGCGCCGGCTTGGCGACGGTTTTTTCCACCGCCTTCTTGGGCGCAGCCGGCTTTGGCTCCGGCTTCCGCGGCGCTGGCTTGGCGGCCGGCGGCGGCGGGGCCGCCTTCTTCGGCTGCGGTTTGGCGGCCGGCTTGGCGACATGCTTTGCCACCGCCTTCTTGGCAGGCGCCTTTTTGGCTGCTGCCTTGACCGGCGCTTGTTTTGCCGCAGGCTTCTTGGCAGGAGCGGTTTTCTTCACGGACTTGCTAGCAGCCGCCTTGGCCTTGCCGGCCTTGGCTGCACTGCTCTTGCCCGCTGCCTTTCCCTTAGGAGCTTTTTTGGCGGCGGTCGGATTACGGGTGGTTTTCGCCATTTACCTTCACCATTTTGGCCGTGGCGGCCGGGTGTTATAGCCCAATACCCTCAACACCGGCAACCGTCCTTCTGGAATACTTGCACCCTCAGCTGTCGTAAGCAGCTCGGCAATGTGAATGCTGTGAGCCGATTGATTATTTCCCTGCTCGACCTCTACAAGCGCTTCGTGAGCCCGCTGCTAGGGCAGCGTTGTCGCTTTTACCCCAGTTGCTCGGATTATGCACGGATTGCGATCTCCCGTTTCGGTCCGTGGCGCGGCAGCCTCTTGGCAGGATGGCGGATATTGCGCTGTCAGCCCCTCTGTTCGGGGGGACATGATCCTGTCCCGGAGCACGTTCACTTCTGCCGATGCCGCATGCCCGCTGCCGAGCGAGATGTAGGGGGAAGCAACCATTGAAGCGGCCTACACATGTACCCTGCTTCCTTTACGCACATGTCCTGCCATTTTCTTCTAGGAGTCCTACATGTCTAACGATTGGCTGATCCAGAACGCCGAACTGGTCAACGAAGGGCGTCGTTTCCATGCCGATCTGCGCGTGAAACACGGACGCATCGAGACCATTGGCGAGCGCCTCAGTCCCCGCGCAGGCGAACAAGTCATTGACGCTTCGGGGCTATGGCTGTTGCCGGGCATGATCGACGATCAGGTGCACTTTCGCGAACCGGGGCTCACGCACAAAGCCGATATCACGCACGAATCGCGCGCCTGTGCGGCCGGCGGCATCACCAGCTTCATGGAAATGCCCAACACCAGGCCCCCTGCGCTCGACCGCGACTCGCTCGAAGCCAAATACAGTCGTGCCGCAGAAACCTCTGCAGTGAATTATGCGTTCTACCTAGGCGCCAGCAATGACAACCTGGAGGCTATCCGGGCACTCGATCCGAAGGCTGCGCCGGGCATCAAGGTGTTTATGGGGGCGTCCACCGGCAACATGCTGGTCGACAATCCGGAGACACTGGACGGGATCTTCCGTGAAGCACCCACACCGATCATCACGCATTGCGAAGACACCCCGATGATCGATGCGTTACATGCCAAAGCACGCGAAAAATACGGGGAAAACATCCCCGCCCGCGAGCATCCCCTGATCCGCTCGCGCGAGGCCTGCATCAAGTCGACCCGACTTGCCATCTCGCTGGCCCGCAAGCACGGTACGCGCCTGCATGTGCTGCACATTTCCACCGCCGACGAACTGGCGTTGTTCCAGCCTGGTCCGATCAAGGGCAAGAAGATCACGGCCGAGACCTGCGTGCATTTCCTGCACTTCAGCGACGCCGACTACGAACGCCTGGGATTCCTCATCAAATGCAATCCCGCCATCAAGACGGCGACGGACCGCGAGGCAATCACTCAAGCACTGGCCGAAAGCCGTATCGACGTGCTGGCGACCGATCATGCACCGCATCTGCTGGAGGAAAAAGCACAGGTTTATGACAAAGCCCCCTCCGGATTGCCGCTGGTTCAATTCGCGCTGCAAGCCGCCTTGCAGCGCGTCACCGAAGGAAAGCTGACACTGGAACGTATCGTGGAAGCGGTTTGCCATGCACCCGCCACGTTGTTTGATGTCCATCAGCGCGGTTTTCTTCGCGAAGGTTATGCTGCCGACCTGGTGCTGGTCGATCCCCGCAAGCCCCATACCGTACGGCGCGAGGAAGTCCTCTCGAAATGCGGATGGTCCCCATTCGAGGGTTTCACCTTCAGCAGCTCGATCGTTGGAACCTTCGTCAACGGACAACGGGTATGGGATGGATCACGCGTGGACGAAAACGTGCGCGGCGAACGTTTGGCATTTGACCGATAAAACGCAAAACGCCAGACGCTTACTTCAACTCGGAAACTACCACGCGTACTGGACCGTTATTGCCGGAACTGCCCAGTACTCGGACGGGGACGTCGGTGGATGCCAGCGTATGGTTCCCCTGCTTGATCCGGGCCGCGACCGCGAAGTCCGTACCGGCACTCAGATCGGCGGGTTCATAACTCAACACGAACGAGACCGGCGACGGCCCTATGGGGGCTATACGATCCGTGGCGATGACTCGCGTGTCCGGACTGACCTCGGACAGCGTCACTTCCAGATAGGCATCCGGTGGCAAGGTATGCACGAGGTCGTAATCGACTTCGCCACCCAGTGATTTCATCAGCATTTGCTGTTGTGGTTCCGACGCTTTGTGCTTGCCAAAGTGCGGTATCCAACTGCAGCCAGCCACACCCAGTAGGGCAATCAGCCATGCCCCGTAGCGAATCTTCATGAAAACTCCCGCAAGAACATCGCAGGCATCATAGCCGCTGCCCGTGTTCCGTAAGCAAACTCAAGTGCGTGAATCACCGTAACCGCCCATTACGCCCTTACTGGCATAGGCCACCGCATCATGCGGATGCAAGCTTTCCTGATGTTCCAGACGCACATGGAAATCCACGATGTCCTTGTCCACATCCAGCGCGCGTTGGATGCGGCGCGCGGCATCCTCGCAGAACATCAGGTTGCTGCCATTGGCCAGGGCGAAGGCCTGTTCGTCCTCGCGCTTGACCG